>NZ_SOGT01000005.1:0-217615 GCF_004403345.1 Cryobacterium lyxosi | reverse complement strand
TCGAGCTGCCCAAACTGCACCCCATCAAACGCCAAAGCCAGAATCGCACCGGCCTTTGCAACGGCCGCAACCCGAAAACCCTCAGGTTCCGGCACGGAGCCAGTTGCAGCGGGCGGGGCGGTGAGGGTCATGGCGTCAGTGCCTCCTTCACCCCCAATTATAGCCCGAATCGCTCATGGAGACGAGGAAATATCAGTAAATAGCGAAGGTTTTTTGCGAGTTGAATACTAGGCCGATCATCGAGGGCTGCTCGGTACGACGACTCAAAGATTCGGTGCCTGGCTTCGTCTTCGATGTCGCCTCCCTGACCGTGTGTTCAGGTCAGCGACGCCAGAATTATGCGCGACCGAGCGGAGCGTCCCCGACCAGGTAAAGTCGCTGCGTGGCCCGGGTCATCGCTACATAGAGCGCGCCGGCGCCACGTTCGGAGGCGGCGAGAATGGCAGCCGGGTCGACGACGATGACGGCATCGAATTCCAGCCCCTTGGCGTCCTGCGGCGTGAGCAGCGCGATCTCGCGGCTGAGGCCGAGCGCACCAACGCCGAGCAGATCGCCGAATTCAGCGCGCAGGGTAAATTCAAGGTCGTCGAGAGCGGAGTCGACGACGATCACGGCGAGGGTGCCGCCCGTTCCAAGCGCCAGGTCGCGGCGTACCGCGACCGCAGCATCCGCTACCGTTTCGACCGGCCACTCGCTCGACCGCACCGTGCGGGAGCGCGTGATCGGCAACCGATGTGACATCGCGACCGTCTCGGCCGCCGTAGCGATCTGGCTCGGCGTGCGATAATTCACGGTCAATTCTTCGAGCCGCCAGCGGTCAGCTTCGGGCGAGCCGTCCAGCACCGGCTGCAACGCCTCTTTCCAGCTGGCAGATGCCGCAGAACTGGCTGCCTGCGCGATGTCACCGACGATCGTGAACGACCGGCGCGGACCACGCCGCAACACCAGCCGCCACTGCATCGGGGAGAGTTCCTGGGCCTCGTCAATGACAACGTGGCCGTAGGTCCAACTGCGATCCCGAGCGGCACGCTCGCTGGTCGTTGCGCGTTCATCGAGTTCGGCGAAACTGGCGGCGAGGTCCTTCGCGTTGACGAGGCCCTTCACCTGCATGTTCTCAATGGCCGTTTCGGCGTTCTCCACGTCGCGCTTGCGCTGTTCCTTGAGCGCGCGCTTTTTCGCCTGGTCGACCGCGTTGTATTCTCCGAGCAGCTCGGCGGCCTCATCGAGCAGCGGAATGTCGGCGATCGTGAACTCGGCCGTGCGCGGGCGGGCTAGCAGCTTGCGCTGCGCGAAACGCCAGCGCGGAGTCAGCTCCTCCAGCCACTGCGGCCGCGCATAGAGATCTTGCACCAGTTTTTGCGGCGTGAGCGGCAGCCAGGCGGTGTTGAGCGCGATCCGCACATCGTCGGCCAGGCGTAGGTCTTCGCGCAGCATGGGCAGATCGGTGTCGTCCATCGAACGGCCCTGCTGCTGCAGTTGCTCGAGCCAGACCCGGGAGAGCGCGTTGATAGCGGTCTTCACAAAGGTCACTCGTGCCTCGTTGTGGGTTTTACCGGTGCCGCGAGCGCGCGCGATCGCATTGGCGACGAGCTCGGGCTGCAGCACGATGCGGTCGCCGTTCACGACGAGCTGCTGCGGGGCGGACGGGGTGCGCTGCCGGGAGTGCACGGCTCGCGCAATGAGGTCGGCCATGAAAGCCTGGCCCTTCAGCGCCGCGGCGGCGGGGGCATCCTCGTGGGTCGCTTCGACGCCGGGAAAGAGCTGGCCGACCGAGGCGAGCACCACGCCGGTCTCACCGAGGGAGGGCAGCACGGCCTCGATGTACTGCAGAAATGAACGCGACGGACCGATGATGAGTACGCCACTGTCGCGCAGGCGATCCCGGTGCGTGTACAGCAGGTAGGCGGCACGGTGCAGCGCCACGGCGGTCTTGCCGGTGCCGGGGCCACCCTGTACGACCAGAACACCGGCCAGTTCCGAGCGGATGATACGGTCCTGCTCCGCCTGAATGGTCGAGACGATGTCGGACATGTGTCCGGTGCGCTGCGCGGTGAGCGCCGCGAGCAGGGCGCCCTCGCCCTGGTGTGTGCTGGCATCGGGGTCGGCGAGCAGGGCGGCATCGAGAATTTCGTCTTCGATGCGGATGATGGTGCGCCCCTTGGAGAGCAGGTGGCGACGGGCCCTGGCGCCGAGCGGCGTGGCGGCGGTGGCCTGGTAGAAAGCGCTTGCCTGCGGCACACGCCAGTCGAGCAGCAGCGGCTTGTGATCTTCATCACGCAGGCCCACCCGGCCGATATAGCGGTAGACCGAGTCGCCGGAGTCGTCTGGCATGGTTTCGAGCCGGCCGAAGGCCAGTCGGTCGTCGACCTCGCGCAGTTGCACGATGCGGTCCTCGTAGAGGCGCGCGAAGGTGTCGCGTTCGCTGCGGGATTGGTGGTTACCGCCTACGTCTTGGCGGCGCACCGCTTTGAGCTGGCCTTCAGCCTCTTCCTGCAGCGCGTCGAGCCGCTCATACAGCGCCCGAACATAGTCCTGCTCTCGAACAAGCTCCTGGTCAATCACGAACACCCCTTAAACCCAAGCCCCTAGTTTAGTCGCGGTCAGCGTGGGCCACGCTGCACGTCTGCGCGTCAGATTGAGCTGCCCGCGAACGGTCACCCGGCTCGCCAGCGCGGCGTCGGCATCCGCTCATGTGTCGAATGTTTACGTGCCTGTTCGCTTATTCTCGACGGCTGGAACAAGCTGTGATCATGTCAGTCATCAAGGTCGCACCGCTGGAGCATATCCGGCGCGAGCGCAGCAGCATCAAGTGGACTCGGTTTCCCGCCGACGTACTTCCCTTGTTCGTTGCCGAGATGGACTACCCCCTCGCCCCGGCCATTGTCGCCACCCTTGTGGAGCGGGTGCAGGCTTCCGACACCGGTTACCTCGACGGCCCCGGCCCGCTCGCTCCAGCCTTCGCCGCATTTGCTCTGAACCGTTGGGGCTGGACCGTTGACCCCAGCCACGTGCACCTGGCAACCGACGTGAGCGTCGGCATCGTCGAGGCCCTCCGACTGGCCGTGCCGGCCGGCGGCCGAGTTGCGATCACCCCGCCGGTCTACCCGCCGTTCTACGAACTCGTCGAAGAGGCCGCGGCATCCGTTATCGAAACGCCCCTGCTCGAGCAGGGCGACAGTTGGGCGCTCGACTTCACGGCACTCGAAACCAGCTTCGCCGGCGGCATCGACGCTTTTCTGCTCTGCAACCCGCACAACCCGCACGGCATTGTGTGGCAGCGAGAGACGCTCGAAACGCTGGCCCGACTGGCCGCGCAGTACGACGTGTTCGTCATCTCCGATGAGATCCACGCACCGCTCACCTACCCGGGCGTCACCTTTACGCCGTTCGCCCCACTGGCCCTGGCCGCCGGGGCCCGCGCGGTCACCGTGACCTCGGCAAGCAAAGGCTGGAATGTGGCCGGGCTCAAGTGCGCGGTCGTCATCGCCGCCGATGACGCCACCAACGACCTGCTGAACCGGCTGCCCGAAGAGGTGGCCTGTCGCACCAGCATTCTCGGCCTGCACGCCAACATCACCGCCTTCTCCTGTACCGACTGGCTCGACAATGCCATCGATCAAATTGTCGACAACGATTCCCTACTTGCTGAACTCTTGCGTGAACATCTGCCCACTGTGATCTACCACCGGCCGCGGGCCAGCTACCTCGCCTGGCTCGACCTGCGCCACCTCGGCCTCGGCGAGAGCCCGTACCAGCGCATTCTCGACGACGCCCGCGTCGCCCTCAACAACGGTGAGTGCTTCGGCCTCGGCGGCCAGGGCTTCGCCCGGCTCAACCTGGCCTGCTCGCCCGACACCCTGCGCGAAGCCGTCGCCCGTATCGCGGCGCTCGTGGCACGAGTTCATGCCGCGTCTGCCGCTTTGCCGACGCCGGTAGCCGTCTCATGACGACCACGGATGCCCCACTCCAGCCCGACACCGACGCAACAGGAAGTTTCATGGCCACGCCAGCACCAACAGCAACTTCACGCAAGTCTGATGCCGCCGAAGTGGTCGCGCCGATCACCGATTGGGACGCCTTCAGCTTTGACACCCGCCAGGTGCACGTGGGCGAGTACGCCGACGAGAACCGCGGCGCGCGCATTCCGCCGCTCACCCTGAGCGCCGGGTATGTCTTCGACTCCTTCGACGACGGAGCCGCTCGGTTCAACGGCGGTTCCCGCGAACCTATCTACTCCCGGCAGGGCAATCCCACCAACGCGGTCGCCGAACAGCGACTCGCCTCACTGGAGGGCGGCGCGGCCTGCGTTGCCGTGTCGAGTGGGCAGGCCGCGATCAGCGCCGCCCTGTTTGCGCTGGCTGAATCGGGCGAGCACATCGTTTCGACCGCGAGCATCTACGGCGGCACCCGCATTCTGCTCGGCCGGAGCTTTCGACGCATGGGCATCGAGGTGGACTACGTCTGGGACACCGACTCCGATGCCGCCTGGGACGCGGTGATCCGGCCGGAGACCAAAGCGATCTTCACTGAAACCATTCCGAACCCGCGCAACGACGTCGTCGACATTGCCCGCATTGCCGCCGTCGCCCGCCGCCATGGCATTCCGCTCGTCGTCGACAACACCGTCGCCACGCCGTATCTCATTCGCCCGTTCGAGCACGGCGCCGACATCGTCGTGCACTCCACCACCAAGTTTCTCAGCGGCCACGGCGCCGGGGTGTCGGGCGCCATCGTCGACGGTGGCACCTTCGACTGGGCGGCGAGCTCCCGCCGCTACCCTCTGCTGACCGACTCGTTGCGTCCCGGCCTGCCGTCGCTGCTCGACCGGTTCGGCCCGGCCGCCTACGCCCAGTACGTGCGCGAGGCCGTCGTCAATGATGTTGGCCCGTCGCTCTCGCCGTTCAACGGTTTTCTGCTGCACCAGGGCATCGAAACCCTGTCGCTGCGCATGGAACGTCACGTTGACAACGCGATCGCTATCGCGCACTGGCTCGAGGAGCAGCCCGAAGTCGAGGTCGTCGACTATGCCGGCCTGCCGAGCAGCCCGTTGCACGAGATCGCGCAGAAGTACTACAACGGCCGTACCGGTTCGGTGTTCGCCGTCACCGTCAGGGGCGGAACCGAGGGCGCCCGAGCGTTCACGAACGGTCTGCGGGTGTTCAGTCGCATGACCGGTATCGGCGATACCCGCTCGATGGTGCTGCATCCGCTCACCACCACCCACGCGTCCTTTGCCCCCGATCTGAACGCACGCCTCGGCATTACGGCTGGCATGCTGCGCCTGTCGGTGGGCATCGAATCACTTGATGATCTTCTGCTCGACCTCCGCGGGGGGCTCGACCGAGTCGCCGGCATCCTCTAAACGCTAGGTATTCTAAATTCATGAACTTTATCGCGCCATTTTCTTCTGCGCCCACTCGCACGTTTGCCACCCTGGGAGCGCTCGTTCTGCTCGCCGTTCTGAGCGGATGCGCCGGAACTGACTCGGGAGCCGCCGCCGGCTCGAGCGCATCCGCGACCGCCGCCGCAGGTACTGACTCGGCTACAACGGATGCCGCTCCCGCAGACTGCGCTGGCGTCGCCGTCGTCGTCGACTTCGGCCTGCTCGACGCCGATACGATCACCAAATGCGTCGACGCGACAACGACCATCTCCGCGAGCGACGCCCTGGAAGCTGCCAGCGTCACGACAGAGGGCACCGTCGAATACGGCGACATGGTCGCCTGCCGCGTCAATGACCGCCCGGCCGCCGACGAGACCATCGAGGTCGAGGGGCAGGCGCCATTCACCGAAAGCTGCGCGACGATGGCGCCGATGCACGCCTACTGGGGCATCTGGGTGCAGCCGTCCGCCGAGGCCGACTGGGAGTACGCGCCGGTCGGACTCGGCGAGCTCGAAATCGAGCCCGGACAGTCAGTAGGACTTCTCTTCACCACCACCGGCATGGAAACTGCCACGCCCGGCAGCTAGTGTTTCGCCTGCGCCTGGCCCCGCTACGCGCGGCAGTCGTACTCGCGGTCGGCTTCGTGCTGCTGCGGGTTGTCTACCGGGTAGTCTTTGGCGGCGCAGGCGCGGGCGCGGGCCCGCTGCTGCTGGATCTTCCCCTGCTGCGGCTCGACGGACCGTTCAGCCACATCACGCTGCTGGGCCCGATCACCCTGGTCGGGCTTGGCAACGCCGCGCTCAGCGCACTCCCCGTCGCCGCCGTCATCGTCTCCTTTGGCGTGCTCAACGCTGTCATCAACGTGCAGGCCCTGTTCGCACGTGGTGCCGGTCGCGGGCCGCTGCGGGCAATCTCCCGTTCGCTCGTGATCGCCTGGGCCACATTTCCGGCCCTGCTGGAATCGGTGCGTCGGGTGCGGGTCGCTCGCGCGCTACGTGGTGAACGATCGATCGCATCACTGCTCGTACCCATTTTTGAACAGACCATCGAGCGCGCTCTCGCACTCGCCGCGTCGATGGAGACCCGCGGATTTGCAGCCACCCGCGTCGTCCCGGGCGTCTGCGAGGCACCCGTGGTACTGACGGATGCCGGCTTAGATTTCGGCGCAGACTGGCACCTCGACGAGCTCAACGTCACACTGCGCCCCGGCACCCTGACCGTCATCGTCGGCGCGACCGGATCGGGCAAGACCAGCCTCCTCCACAGCATGAGCGGCCTGTTCCAGCACTTCTACGACGGTACCCAGCACGGTCATATCGACATTGCCGGCGCCGACCGGGCCTCGACTCCCCCACGCGACACCGCCGGTTTCGTCGGACTCGTCGCGCAGAACGTGCGGCTCGGCTTCACGTCCGAAACGGTCCACGACGAGATCGGCTTCGCCTTGGCCGTGCGGGATGTCGCCGCATCCATTGTGCATGCCCGCGTTCTCGAGGTGGCCGCCCGGCTCAAAATCGAGCACCTGGTCGACCGGCCCATCGAGCAGCTCTCCGCCGGCGAAGCCAGCCTCGTCGCGATCGCAGCGGCACTCGTGAACCACCCCATTCTCTTGCTGGTCGATGAACCGCTCGCCGACCTCGATACAACCGCCCGCGACCGGGTCTGCACCGTGCTCGGCCAGCTCGCCCACGAGGCCGGGGTCTGCGTCGTCATCGCCGAACACAATACGAGCGAGTTCGCATCGACAGCGGATGCCTGGCTCCAGATTCGAGGCAGCCGAGTACAGCACCTCTCCGCCGAAATCGGCACGGCCATGACAACGCGCCGTGACGCAGACGCGAATGGCCGACGCCCCGCCGATTCGCCCGCAGACTCGCCCGCCGACTCGCCCGTCGACTGGCTCACTGACTCGTGGGGCACCGCACTGCCATCATTCGGGAGCGGCGCGGGCATGGCAGCGGCGGCGCAGAGCGCGACGCTGAATATCGGCTCTGTGCCTGCGATGCCGCTCGCGAGCATCCGTCGACTGAGTGTTCGGCACAAAACCGACCTGGTCGTCAACGACGTGTCTTTCGACGTGCAGGCGGGCGAACTCGTAGCCCTGCGCGGTAGTAACGGCGCCGGCAAGACCAGCCTGCTGCGGACGATTGCGCTGCCGACCGCTGCCGACACCGTCATCGTCGCCGGGCACGATGTTCGATCCCGCAAGCGGCGAACGCGCCGGCAGTCCGTGGCGCTCGTGCCCGAGAACTTCGACGACCTGCTGTTTGCGATCACCGTGGCCGAGGAATGTCGCCGCGCTGATCGAACGCTGCGCGAACCGAAGTTTAGGCGCGGTCTTCGCGCCGTCCCGCACACCGAAAGCAGCACCGCAGCCCTTTTGGCCCACTTACTCGGCTTCCCTGCCCCAACGGATGCCGCGCCCCTGTTGCAGCGCCACCCGCGCGACCTCTCCGCCGGCGAACGCCTCTGCCTCGTCATGGCCATTCAACTCGCCGCCCGGCCTGCCCTGCTCCTCGTCGACGAACCCACCCGCGGCCTCGACCAGACGGCACGTGCGCTCGTGAGTGCGGCGTTGCTCACGGCCGCCGGTGCGGCCTCAGCGGTCATCTTCGCCACCCACGACGACGACTTCGCGCAGGATCTGGCCACGCGCACCCTGCGCATGCAGGCCGGGCGACTCGCCGCGCCGATCGAGGTGCTTTCATGACCGACGAATCGACCACGGCCCGCAAGAAGGCAACCACCGCCGGGATCGCTCTCGGCGACCGCCCTCGCGAGCGCGCGGATCAGGCGCGGCCGCGCCGCAGCATCCGCTGGACGGAGGGGATTCTCGGTGGCGGCAGCCTGCTTGCCGTCGCCGCGTTCGCCTGGCCGCTCTTCGTCGGAGCCGTGCCGGCAGACGCGCAGGTCGCGGTTCCGATCGTGGCGTTCGCGCTCATCCCCGCACTCATCGTGGCCCTCGCACTCACCCTCGACCGCGAGATGTACACGGCCAAAACCGTCGCGCTGCTCGGCGTGCTCTCGGCCGTCGGTGCCGCGGTGCGTATCGCCGGCGCTGGAGTCGGCGGGGTCGAGGCGGTGTTTGTGCTGCTCATCTTGGCCGGGCGGGTCTATGGCGCCCGGTTCGGTTTTCTGCTCGGTCTGCTCACCATCGCGGTGTCGTCGATGCTCTGGGGCGGCTTTGGCCCGTGGACCCCGTTTCAGATGTTCGCCTGCGGCTGGGTCGGCGCCGGTGCCGGGCTGCTCCCCCGCTGGCGGAACGCCACTCGGCAGAATTCTTCCGGCCAGCGGATGCACGCCAGCCGCGAAATCTTTCTGCTGGCTGCCTATGGCGTGGTCGCGTCCTACCTGTTCGGCTTCCTGATGAACCTCTGGTTCTGGCCTTTTGCGGTGGGCAGCGGCACCGGCATCTCCTACGAAGCCACCGCCGACCCCGGCGAGAACCTTGCCGCGTTCGTGCTCTACTCACTCGTCACGTCGACCCTCACCTGGGATAC
The DNA here is from genome assembly GCF_004403345.1 of Cryobacterium lyxosi. NCBI lineage: Bacteria > Bacillati > Actinomycetota > Actinomycetes > Micrococcales > Microbacteriaceae > Cryobacterium > Cryobacterium lyxosi. Next base: position 208,732 of record NZ_SOGT01000005.1, on the reverse strand, counting down.
GGTACGCGCCATCACGACCGTGGTCGGTATCACCCTGGTCGGCCCGGCCGTACTCGCCGCCATGCGCCGAGCACGCCTGAGCCTCCGCCGTTGACCAGGCGACCGCTTGAATCCGCCCAGCGCTTAGCGGGCCGGGAAGACTGAGAGCGCTTTGTCCCACTGATTGGCCGACGAGTCAAGATCTGCAGCCGTCACTGCGATTCCCACCCAAAACTGATCACGCTCATCGCTGCTCTGGCCGACAGGCATGCTTTCAAGCGCAAAGTGCACCCTGACCGACATCAACCCGCCCTGATAGCTGCCAACACTGAACGCAAGATTAGGTTCGGTAAATTCGAGCGACGGCACAACCCCGGCGTCTCCAATGGCGCTTACGGGGACGTCACCGTTGGCCACGCTGCGCAACCAAGCCGAAATGCGCTTCGCTTCAAACGTCGTCAAACACGGAACAGCAAATTGCCACTCCGCGTCAGGCGACGATACGTCCCCCTTGATGACCAGCCAATTGTCATCCCACTCATCGCCCGCAGGGTTCGCGAGCTCATATCGAACGGGTTCCAACGTTACCGACGATTCGTACCCCTTCAACCGCATAAATAAATCCTACTGACCGGGGTTCTTGCTGAAGCGTGCGCTCACCCCACCGTAAAAGAATGCCCTTACCGTCAAGCGATCCACGGCAAAAGCCGCCGCGCCGCTCGACTCACCGCCGCTCGACTCGCGCCGTTCGACTCGCGCCGTTCGACTCGCGCCGTTCGACTCGCGCCGTTCGACTCGCGCCGTTCGACTACACCGAGAAGTACTTTGCCTCCGGGTGGTGAAACACGAACGCGTCGGTCGACTGCTCGGGGTGCAGCTGCAGCTCCTCCGACAAGACCACGCCCATCCGCTCAGGCTTGAGCAGCTCGACCACTTTGCGACGGTCCTCCATCTCGGGGCAGGCCGGGTAGCCCAGGGAGAACCGGGCTCCGCGATACTCCAGTTTGAACATGCCGGCCACATCACTCGGGTCCTCGTCGCCCACGCCGAATTCCGAGCGGATACGCGAGTGCCAATACTCGGCGAGGGCCTCAGTGAGCTGCATGGTGAGTCCGTTGAGTTCCATATAGTCGCGGTACTGGTTCTCGGCGAACATCTTGGCGGTCACCTCGTCGACGTGCGAGCCGGCGGTGACCAGCTGGAGGGCGACGACATCCGTTTGCCCGCGTTCTTGTGACGACCCGGTGTCGCGACCGCGCACGAAATCAGCCAGGCACAGGTGTTTGTCTCGGCGTTGCCGCGGAAAGTTGAACCGCAGCCGGTCAGTGCCAAGCTCGCCCCCGGAGCCGCCGTCGGGCGCGAGCAGCCCGGCCTGGCCGAGGCGCCCGGTCGGGTCATCGCCGTGGTGCAGCACGACCATGTCGTCGCCGTCGGCGACGACAGGAAAGTAGCCGTAGGCGACTGAGGCGTCAAGCATGCCCTCGCCCAGGATGCGGTCGAGCCAGTAGCGCAGGCGCGGCCGACCAACGGTGTCGACCAATTCCTGGTAGCTGGCGCCGTCTTCGGCCCGGCTGGGCTTGAGCCCCCACTGCCCCATGAAGGTGGCGCGTTCGTCGAGAAAGGCCGAGAAATCGGCGAGGGCCACACCCTTGACGATGCGGGTGCCCCAGAACGGCGGTACCGGGATCGGGTTGTCGCTCGCGACCTCGGAACGCCCGGGCATCTCTTCGGGTTCGGTCAAGGTGAGCAGACTCTTCTTGTGAATACGTTTCTTCAGCGGCGGCAGTCCTACCGAGGCTGGGTCGGCGCCGCGGGCGATGGCCACGAGCGGTTCCATCAAGGCGAGGCCCTCGAAGGCATCGCGGGCGTAGCGCACCTGCCCGGCGAAGACGCTGTCGAGGTCGTCCTCGACGTAGGAACGGGTGAGGGCCGCGCCGCCGAGCAGAATCGGCCATTTGTCGGCGAAGCCGCGCGACTCAAGCTCGAGCAGGTTCTCCTTCATCACCACGGTGGATTTCACGAGCAGCCCGCTCATGCCGATGACGTCGGCGTTGTTCTCCTCGGCGACCCGGATAAACTCCGCTATCGATTGTTTGATGCCGATGTTGATCACGTCGTAGCCGTTGTTGGTGAGGATGATGTCGACGAGGTTCTTGCCGATGTCGTGCACGTCACCGCGCACGGTGCCGAGCACGATCGTGCCCTTGCCGGCCGCTTCGGATTTCTCCATGTGCGGCTCGAGCAGGGCCACGGCCGCTTTCATCACCTCAGCTGATTGCAGCACAAAGGGCAGCTGCATCTCGCCGCTGCCGAAGCGTGCGCCGACGACCTGCATGCCAACGAGCAGGTGCACGTTGACGATATCGAGGGCGCTCAACCCCCCGGCTCGGGCCAGGTCGAGGTCAGCTTCGAGGCCCTTGGCTTCTCCGTCGATGATGCGGCGTTCGAGGCGTTCGCCCACGGGCAGGGCGGCGAGTTCGGCGGCGCGCTCGTCTTTCAGAGCGGCGGAGTCGACGCCGGCGAACAGGTCGAGCAGGGCCACCAGCGGATCGTAGGTGAGGGTGCCCTCGGCGTCGTATTCGCGGCGGTCCCAGACCAGGTCGAGCGCCACCTTGCGTCGGTCGTCGGGCACCGAGGCGAGCGGCACGATCTTGGCCGAGTTCACGATGGCCGAGTCGAGGCCGGCCTCCGTCGCTTCGTGCAGAAAGACCGAGTTGAGCACCGAGCGCGCAGCGGGGTTCAGCCCGAACGAGACGTTCGAGACGCCGAGCGTGGTGTGGATGCCGGGGTACTTCGCCTTGATCTGGCGAATCGCCTCGATGGTCTCGATGCCGTCCCGGCGGGTTTCTTCCTGGCCGGTCGCGATGGGAAAGGTCAACGCGTCGACGATGATGTCCTCAACCCGCATGCCCCACACGTTCACGAGGGTATCCACCAGACGGGTGGCGATGCGTACTTTGTGTTCGGCGGTGCGGGCCTGGCCCTCCTCGTCGATCGTCAGGGCGATCACGGCCGCGCCGTGCTCCTTGACGAGCGGCATGATGCGGCCGAACCGCGATGTGGGCCCCTCGCCGTCTTCGAAGTTGACCGAGTTCACCACCGGACGACCACCGATGAGTTCCATGCCGGCCTGCAGCACGGCCGGCTCGGTGGAGTCGACGACGAGTGGCAGGGTCGAGGCGCTGGCCAGTCGGGAGACGACCTGCTTCATGTCGGCAACGCCATCGCGGCCGACGTAGTCGATGCAGACGTCGAGCAGGTGGGCGCCGTCACGCACCTGGCTGCGGGCGATGTCGACGCAGTCGTCCCAGTTTTCAGCAAGCATCGCGTCCCGAAATGCGCGCGAGCCGTTGGCGTTGGTGCGCTCCCCGATGGCCAGAAATGCACTGTCCTGGTCGAAACTGACGTGCTGGTACAGACTCGCGACGCCGGCGTCCGCTTCGAGGGTGCGCGGTTTCGCGGTCACACCACGCAACCGTTCGACCACGGCGGTCATGTGTGCGGGAGTCGTGCCGCAGCATCCGCCCACGAGCCCCAGCCCGAATTCCTTCACGAACTGTTCGTGGGCCGTGGCCAGCTGCTCGGGGGTGAGCGGATAGCTCGCGCCAGTCTTGGTCAGCTGCGGCAGGCCGGCGTTGGGCATACAGATGACGGGCACCCGGGAGAACTTCGACAGGTGACGCAGGTGCTCGCTCATCTCGGTCGGTCCGGTCGCACAGTTCAAGCCGATAGCGTCAATGCCGAGTGGCTCGAGCGCGGTCAGCGCGGCGCCGATCTCGCTGCCCATCAGCATGGTTCCGGTGGTCTCCACCGTCACCTCGACGAAAATGGGCAGGCGGATGCCGGTCTCGCTAATGGCCTGCTTGCATCCGTTTACCGCGCTCTTGGTCTGCAGCAGGTCTTGCGAGGTCTCGATGAGGAACGCGTCAGCGCCACCACGGATCAACCCGAGCGCCTGCTCGGCGAACGTGGTCTTGAGGTTGGCGTAAGTGGTGTGGCCGAGGCTCGGCAGCTTGGTGCCGGGGCCCATCGAGCCGAGCACCCAGCGCACCCGGCCGTCGCGGACTTCGAATTTTTCTGCGCTGGCGCGTGCGATCTCGGCGCCGAGTCGAGCGAGCTCCTCGATGCGATCTTCGATCCCGTAGTCCGAGAGGTTCGACCAGTTCGCCCCGAAGGTGTTGGTCTCGATGGCGTCGATGCCGGTTTCGAGGTAGACGTCGTGAATGGCCGCGATGATATCGGGGCGGCTCACGTTGAGAATCTCGTTGCAGCCCTCGAGCTGTTGGTAGTCGTCGAGAGTGGGGTTGTGTTCCTGCAGCATGGTGCCCATAGCGCCGTCGGCGATGACGACAGAGTTGGTGACGGCATCCAGCAGTGCCTGGGATCGGGCCGGACGCGCCGCATCGACGGGTGTCTTGGCCTCAGGATTTTGCATAGTGCTCATTGGCACAGCTTAACGGCGGGTCCGAATTGATTGCGGCCCCGAAGTAACGTTTCTTAGCGTTCGGGATTATGAGCGGCGCGGCAAGCGTCACTACGAGTGGCGAGCGCCACCCGGTTCCCCGGTCACAATCCAGCCGGTCGCAAAGCGAGTCTTCGTAGTCTGCGCCGACTCGCCCCCATGGAGCTGCAGATTGTCTTCCAAAATCTTGGCCTCAATCGCACGGGCGCTGTCTCCATTGCACACCCACACCCTGATTGTGGCGCCGGACGCACTTGGACGTTTTGGCATCGACCAGACCTGAACCACGACACTGTGACCGGACTGAACGATGCGCCAGGCTGCACGAACGGCCAGCAGATTCGACACGGTCGTGGCACCGTCCACGCCGGTGACGACCTCCGTCTTCGTTTGCGCGTTGTACCAGCTGTCAAAGCTCAGGGTGACCCGCTGATCGATTTCGGCGGGCACGAGCCCCCGCAACCACCTCAGCGCGAAAACGTCAACGTTCGTCCCACTCTGAGATGCCGTGTCATGACGCATCGTGACGCCGTCGATCGCGCCCCGAAAAACCGATCGCCCGTTTTGCCGCTTGGCGCCCCCGACTCGGAGGCGCCAAGACCGCAAATTCCACGTGAAGCGCAGCCTGTGCCCGAGTGCTGGACGGCCATAACCAGTGTCAGACACCGGCATCAGAGCCCCCGCGTTACCGCCAGTTACGAGCCAAGCCATAGCTGTTCCTCCCCCTAGACCAACGTTGGACATGTCTATCGTAGGGCTTCCACGGACCGTGTACCGACAGTTCGTCTACCCGTCCCGGCAAGGGGGTAGACTCCGAGTATCAACACGGGGGTACGGGATTGAGCTACGAGTCACGCCAGAAACGGGCGCACATGATGGTGGCCGAACTCGGTCTGCCCCGGCCGCTCACGGCCGAACTGCTGCACCGACACATGGAAACGGTGCGGGGCAAGAAGATCGTGATTCGAAGTGCGACTCCACGCATGCTTGAGGCCGGGCTCTGCGGTCTTTGGATCGCCGTGGCCGGCGAAGATTTCGAACGGATCTACCATGCACCGACTGCGTCCAGGGTGCACCGCCAGCAGTTCATCAATCACGAGTACGGCCACATGATTCTCAACCAAGAGAAAGAACTGCTGTCGGCGGAGCGTATCGCTCTGCTCGCACCACTCATTCCCCTCGACGCTATCGCGCACGCACTGGCCCGAAGCCGCTTTACCGACGAACAGGAAGCCCTGGCCGAGGCCATCGGCGACCAGCTGGCCTTGATCATGTTGAGCGATGGGCCCAAAATTGCACTGGGTCTCCGGACCGGTTTTGGCCAGGTGTTGTAATGCAAACCACCGTGCTGACCTTCGTGCCCGTTGTCCTCTGGATCGCAGTACTCTTATGCGCACCCTCGGCCATTCGGGGAACACGCCGCCCGCTTTTCTGGTTCCTGATCATGCTCGCGATGAGCATGAGCTTGCAGGCACAACCGGTTTATCGATTTGTTGATCCGTTTTTGGGCGGAATCAATGCCACGTATTTTCTCTTCCATGCCCTCACGATCATAGCTGTCGGCCTACTCGACGTCCTCGTTCAAGAAGCGGTGTCCGTCGGTGGAATCACGCGGAGGCGTCGACGGGTGACGGCTCTCGTCGCCAGCCTGATCATCACAGCTCAGGCAATTCTGTTCTTCTCCAGCGACTGGCGTATTTCGGACGATATTTCCCAGTCTTTCGTTGCCCGGTGGGATTACACCGCATATGCCTCGACCACGTGGATCGCCATGGCAATTTTTGCCGTCTCCGTGGCCTACGCATGTTTGTCGGACATTCGTAAGCAGCCCAGAATGGTCATCAGGTTGTCCTTGGGATTTATGATTCTTGGCTGCCTGAGCGTTCTGATTTATGCACTCATCAGCCTGATCAGTTCTGTGCAATCCAACTTGACTCCGGGTTTTATCTTCCAAGGGTGGCCGCGTGTGGCGTACGTTCTTGCCCTCCTCATCGCGCCGCTAAGTCTGGCAGTCGGTCTCGGACTTACCGCGACCGTCGACGGGCTCATCTCCGGTCGAAAGACCTATCTGGATCGAGTGTTGTTGTGGCGCATCACACCTATGTGGCACCGCCTGCTCTTGACTGCGCCGGACCTCAGCATCGATCGAAAGCTGACTCGTCCTGGCCTGCTCGTCGTTCGGCAGCCCGGTCTGCACTTATACCGTCGGTACGTTGAAATTCGCGACACCCTGCTTCTTGACCCGACGCAGGCCGTGTCGTCGGCCGAACAATCGATCATCGATCGGGTCGAACGGCAAACCCAGGTGCCGCCCGAACCGATCCGACACGATGGGATCAATACTGTTGTCTAATCTGCCGGAGCACGAGTCCCCCACGCCAAGCCCTCGTCCGACCGTCAGCCCCCAGGTGGAGCTGGCCCGAAAACTCAATCTGCTCCTTGATGTGGTTGTGGCCGAAGGCAACACCCCATATACCTACAAGCAGATCGAACACGGACTCAAGAACAAGGGTGTCGCCTTATCCCGAGCACGCTGGGCGTACATGATCACGGGCGAGGGCCCGCTCGTCACTGACGCCGCCCTCCTTACCGGAATCGGTGAATTCTTCCGAATCCCTCCGGAATATCTGCTCCACTCCGATGGCGAACTGCCTGACCGCGTAGACGCCCAACTCACGTTTGTGAAAAGCCTCCGCGTGCGGAGGGTCGTCAGTTTCGCTGCGCGAATGCTCGGGGATGTGTCTCCCGAGACCTTGCGTTCCATAACAGAGCTCCTCGAAGCAGAGCCGCCCGACCTCGATGCTCCGGAGTCGGAGACTCGGCGTCGTCATGAGGTCTAAACAACAAGCTCAAGCAAACGCCGCCCGACACGTGGCTGCCGATGATTGGGAGGCCACCTTCCGTCAAATGGCACTGTATGACTTCGCTACCGACGTCAACATAGGTTTCGTACTGGCGTACTTTAGGAGCTTCGCCGTTCCGCAAATATCGGAGGCACTTCTCGCGACCGGCGAGATCACGCAAAGACCCGGCAAACGGTCGACGGATACCGGAATTGTTGTGTACGAAATCATTACGCACGGTTTTGACAGCGAGCGGGGGCGCACCATGGTGAGCCTGCTGCGCCGCGTGCATGCTGGCGTTCCCGGTACCGATGATGATTTTCTCTACGTTCTGATCAGCCTGCTTATCGCGCCGCTACGGTGGCTTGACAGCCACGGATGGCGAGCCGTGGAGCCAACAGAACGCGCAGCGGCACACCGCTTCTTCTTTGAGCTCGGGCAGCGCATCGGGCTCGAGATAATTCCCAGCAGCTACGACGAAGCAGCGGTGTTCTTCGACGATTACGAAGCGTCACACGTGGCGCCATCCGCTGCAGGCATTGCTCTCACAACCTCAGCCCTCCCCGCATTCACCATCAAGCTTCCTTACCTGGTGCGCCGTTGGGACCGAGAAATCCTGGGTGCGCTTATTGGCGACGTGCGGGTGAGCGTGGCCCTCGGCCTACCATCGCCGGCCCGTGGTTTGACCGCCGCAGTGCGTGCACTTCTGTGGGTGCGGAACCTGCGTACCGCACATTCGGCACCTTCAGAACTGCCAGTCTTTGCTTCTGGTGCTGCGACGACGATCTACCCGACCGGTTATCTGCTTTCCGAAATCGGCCCGCCTGAGTCGAGCCGGTAGCACATCGAAACGTCCGTCGCCCAGGGTCAGTGCCCGGTACCGCCAGCGATGGCGTACGACCACAGTTCGCTGCTGACACCGACCGGGCGCGTGGCCGGTTCGCCGTCTTTCGGCGTCTCGCTACGGTGTCCGTGGGCGAACGACGGAGAGCTCAACCAGGCCTGGAACGATTCTTCGTCGGCCCAGCGAGTCAGGACAAGCCAGGTGAGGCGGTCATCGGTCGGCTTCAACAGCTCGAAGCCCTCGAAGCCGGGCCGGTCGTCGACGGCGCCAGCACGGGCAGCAAATCGGCGGGCAAGCTCGTCGCCGCCGTCGCTCGGCACGGTGATGGCGTTAATTTTGATAATCGTCATGAAACTGCTTTCTGTTCGAACGCGCGAAGTGTATTTCCTCCATGCTGCCACTCTCAGCTGCCAGCCCGCGCCGGCGCTGCTGCGAGCAGCCACAGCCGTGCAATCGGCGCATCTGAATCCCCCCGGCACACCGTGTTCCCTATGCTCGAACTATGCGACCTGTCTCCTGATCGGTCCGGGCATGCCGGACTGCAACGTGATAGACCACGTGTAACCGAATTTTTCCCGTAATCTCAACCCTGTTTGGAGCTGCTATGCCGATCACCGCTTTTCTCGATATCCATGTCAAGGCCGAGTCCCTCACCGAGGCTCCCGAGATGTTACACGACACTCTGCTGACCACCCGCGCCTTTGATGGATGCCTCGGTGTCGATGTGCTCGTCGACACCGAAGACCCCACGCACTTTGTCCTCGTAGAACAGTGGGTCTCGCTGGAGCACGATGCCGCTTATCGCACGTATCGTGCTGGACCGGGTAAATCTTCTTTGGGACCGATCTTGTCCGGCACGCCCGTGCTCACCAAGTTCGAGATTGCCACGGACATCTGACGAAACCGCCGCAGGTGCCGCTCGAAACCCTCAACGCTGGGGCCGTTGGCGCACCGACTTCTCTTGCTCGGTCACGTTGCCTATGCTGAGGGGTATATGCGACTTCTCCTGATCCGCCATGGCCAGACTCCCGGCAACGTTCTCGGGCGGCTTGACACCGCGCATCCGGGGCCTGGCCTGACCGATCTCGGTCTGCGCCAGGCAGCGGCGATCCCCAATGCGCTGCGCTCCGAACCAATTGACGCCATCTTCGTGTCGACGCTGCTACGCACCCACCTGACCGCGCAGCCGCTCGCCGCCGATCGCGGCCTTGAAATACGGGTCGCGACCGGGTTGCACGAGATCGAAGCCGGCTCGATTGAGGGGCTACGCGATCGGGCCTCCGTTCGCACGTATCTGGAGACCGTGATGGCATGGGGCACCGGCAACCTGGATAAGAGGATGCCGGGAGCTGACGACGGCCACGGCTTTTTCCGGCGCTTCGACGCCGACATCGCGCTTGCAGCCGCGGACTCTGAGGTCGCCGCGGTCTTCAGTCACGGCGCAGCTATTCGTGTCTGGACCGCGGCCCGCGCGCAGAACGTACCGGCGAGCTTTGCGGGAGAGCACGAGCTCGACAACACCGGTGTTGTGGAATTCATTGGCTCGCCCGAGGAGGGCTGGACCCTGCTGTCCTGGGCCGGCCTGCCGGTGGGCGGGATGGCCCTTGCCGACCTGGGTGCTGCCGACCCCCTGGGCGATCCACTTCCCGGGGTGTGAGTCGGGGGGTGTGAGTCCGGGTGGTGTGTGAGTCCGGGTATCCGTTCTCCGACCTGAAACACCAGCCCCGCTATTTCGGCCGGGCGCAGGGAACCCGGGGCCGCACCAGAGCGTGGCTGTCGCGCAGCAGCTGTTCAACCAGCTCGACAGGCACATGGCCATCGAGCACGATCGTGATCCAGTGCTTCTTGTTCAGGTGGTAGCCCGGCGTGATCCACAGCGAAAATTCTTCCCGCAGGGCACGGCCCTCTTCCGGATCACATTTGAGCGACACCGTGAACGGCTCGCCCGCCAGGGCTGCGAGGGCAAAGATTTTGCCGTTGCCACTGATCTTGAACACGCTCGTCTCGTCGCCGAATGGAAATGTTTCTACCGCCTGGGGCAGGCCCAGACAGAGGTCGACGAGCGCGTCCGGGGTCACGCTGCCAACCTAGCCCCTCAAGCTAGACAGTGACGAGGTTCATCGCACCAGCCGTGAGTTCGACCGAGCGCAGGCGGTCCTCGATCGACGGAGACTGGTGAGCGAGAATGAGCTCATCGGCCCCGGTTCCCTCGGCGAACTCCTCGAGGTAGGCGCGCACCTCATCAGCGGTACCAACCGCCGAATAGCGCATCATGTCGGCGATATTGCGGCCCTCCGGCGTGGTCAGAAACATGTCGATCTGGTCGTCGTCGTATTCGGGGGTTGCCGGCCCGCGAGAGAGCATGCCGCGCACCCGTGTGCGGCGGGTCGACTCAAACTGTGCCACTGCATCCGCTGTGTCGTCGGCGGCGATCACGTTGGCCGCAATGATGAGGTGCGGCGCTTCAAGCTGCTCTGACGGCGTGAAATCACGGCGGTAGAGCGCGATCGCTTCGTGCAGCGCGTCGGGCGCGAAATGCGAGGCGAAAGCGTAGGGCAGGCCGAGCGCTGCGGCGAGCCCGGCACCGAACAGCGACGATCCGAGAATGTACAGCGGCACATTGGTACCGGCCCCGGGCATGGCCTGCACGCCGGGCACGATCGACTGGCCGCGCAGGTAGGCCTGCAGCTCTATGACGTCCTGCGGAAACTGGTCAGAAGCGCGCGGGTCGCGGCGCATCGCCCGAGCGGTGTTCTGGTCGCTGCCGGGCGCGCGACCCAGACCCAGGTCGATGCGGTCAGGATAGAGCTCGGCGAGGGTTCCGTACTGTTCGGCGATCACGAGCGGGGAATGATTGGGCAGCATGACGCCGCCGGATCCGAGCCGAATCGTGGTGGTCTGCCCAGCCACGTGCCCGATCAGAATGCTCGTCGCCGATGATCCGATGGTCGGCATGTTGTGGTGCTCGGCATACCAGACCCGCTCATACCCGTGTTTTTCGGCCGTCTGGGCAAGCGCAACACTCCCCGCGAAGCTCTCCCGAACGGTCTGGCCGGGAGTGATCGGAGCAAGGTCAAGGATGGACAGCGCAATAGTCATACTGGGAGCAACACTTTCGCGCGGAAATCGTTACCCGGCTCCCGAAACGTTCCCGGATTCGCTTGGTCGGGTCAATCGTGGGCCGTCAATCGCCCGCGGCATCACTCGCCTGAAACAAGCCGGCCGACACCGGGCACGAATCGCCCGACCCGCGCACCGTAGCTGCGGTAATCGGAGTGCTCGGCCACAAGCATCCGCTCTTCCCACCGTGTCTTCATCGAGAGCAGCCCGACCAGCACGATCCACGCCACCACGTGCCAAGCGGATGCCCCCACCAGCACCAGCGCGACACCGCCGGTCATGAGTCCCGCGTAGATCGGGCTGCGGAGGAGCCCGTAAACCCCCGTGGTGACCAGTTGGGCCTCCGCGCGTGGAATCGGACTCGCGGTCAACGCCGACCCCAGTCCGACGACGCCAAGAACCACGAGCACGGCGCCGACCAGACCCAACGCGATCGCTGCCACGATCACTCCGACGTTCGTTGCCCAGAGTGTGCCGTGCGGTAGAAAGGCCAGAGCTGCCAACAAAAGGAATTGCCCGGTCACCAGGCCGAGTGCGAGTGCACGTTTCATAGTGCGAGGATACGCCCGGGTGGAACGAGCACTCATGCAGGTCAACGTCGGATCACCGCCGTGCAATGAAATGAAACATTTTCGCTTTTCGGCAGACAAACACACGACGACAAGTTAACCTCGTACGACTAGACCCGCTCCGCCGACGCCGCCGGAGAGTGACACCGGGCTTCGATTAAGATCGCGTGCCAACTTATCGCGCACGATCGGTTCGAGGCACGCGCCTGCTCCGGCAGGTGCATTCGCCCGGCACCTCTGACGAGGTGCCCCGCTGAAGTGGAGCCACCATGACCGACGACGAACTCCTGCTTGAAATCGACTACACCGGCTATGACAGCTCGTGCCGCGATCCGCACATCACACCGGCCGAGGACCTCGTCGAGTGTCGACGCCTGCGCGGCCACGGTGACGAACCACACGGTACCAGGGTCGGCATGCGCGCCATCCGCTGGCTCGCCGGCGCTGCCCCCCTCGCCGCGTAGATACCCGACTGCTGGCTCCACTTCGACCGCACCCAAACCTGGCGCCCCGCTAGCTAAAATCGCGCGGTCAGCACCGCCGAAAAGCCCAATTGGGAGAAGTAGGGGCCCCAGGACACCGAGATGTTTGAACGAGGAGCGGATGACCCACCGACTCCGCGGGCCAGCCCTGGAACGCGAAATATGCGCACGGCAGGCCGTATCGTGACTCGGCCGCCCTTCTGACCCCCACAGTGCGGGAGGATGGTGGAGCGCCCCTTCCGCGCGCACCGACGAAGAGGCACAGCTATGTTCACCGGGCTCAGCGCTTTCCCCCTCATCCCGACCGACGAGAACGGCATCGACGAACAGGCCTTCGTAGGCCTTGTCGCGCGGCTCGCCGCGGCCGGCGTCGCCTCGATCGGCGCGCTCGGTTCGACCGGAGGGTATGCCTACCTCAGTCGTGAACAGCGTGCTTTGACGGCCAGGGAGGCAGTCGCGGCGGCCGGCACGACCCCGGTCATCGTGGGAATCGGCGCGCTTCGTACCCGACAGGTTCTCGACCACGCCGCGGATGCCCACGAAGCCGGCGCCGCCGCGGTGCTGCTCGCACCCATGTCCTACCAGCCTCTCACCGACGACGAGGTCTTCGGCCTCTACCGAACGGTCACGGCCGAGACGACGATTCCGCTCGTCGTCTACGACAATCCAGGCACCACCCATGTCACGTTCAGCGATGAGCTGCACGGTCGCATTGCCGCGCTGCCGAACATCGGGTCGATCAAGATTCCGGGCGTGGCTGCCGCGGCCGCGCCGGCAAGAATCGCCGCCCTCCGCGCCGTGATTCCCGCGCACGTCACGATCGGCGTCTCCGGGGACTGGCTCGCCGCCGGCGGACTTCTCGGCGGCGCCGACGCCTGGTACAGCGTGCTCGGCGGGCTCTTTCCCGAGGCCGCCCTCGCGATCACGCGAGCTACCCAGGCCAGCGACAGCACCGCAGCCCGCGAAGCCTCCAACCGGCTCGAACCGCTCTGGGCGCTGTTTCAGCGGTACGGCAGCCTGCGCGTCATGTCCGCCGCGGCCGAGACACTCGGCCTCGTGCACTCCCCCAACCTCCCGTTGCCGCTGCTCGGCCTCGACCCTGCGGGCCGCAGCGAACTCGAGGCGACCCTGCTCCGGCTGGGCCTGGGCGCCTGATTCCGGTCAGCTGTGGCCGGGGCCTCACTGTTGCAGCCACCATGCTGTATGTCGTCGAGATTCAGGTGACAGCTTCATCCAGGCCGGTTGTCGTGGCTCGGCCCTCGGCCCTCGGCCCTCGGCCGGCCGTCACGTTCCGCGGGTATCCTCGATAGGTGCATTCAACCGACCAGACCCGAGTACTCGGGGCCACCGAGTGGCGCGGCCTCGAGCAGGCCCACGAAGAACGCGCCGACGCATTTACCCGTGGCCGCCGCGAGCGCGCGGCGACCGGCCAGACGCATCCGGTCGAGGATTTTCTGTTCACCTACTACCCGTTTCGTCCCGGCTTGTTGCGCCGCTGGCATCCAGGAGCCGGCGTGCTGCTGCAGGGCGCTGCCGCCGAGCCTCGCGCGAACTGGAAGTGGTACCGTCGCGAAGGTAGCGACAGCCAGGTGGACGCCGCCGCCTTCGTCGAGAAGAACGAGCGCGTCATGCGCTTCATCGGTTCACTGCTCAGCGCGACTCGGCAACGCCCCGCCCAGTTCGGCTGTTTCGGACTGCACGAGTGGGCGATGGTCTACCGCCAGGGCGAGCACCGGCATGTTGCGCCGCTGCGGCTCGGCCAGAGCGACACCGACGCCGTCGTCGACGGCAACCGCGTGGCCTGCAGCCATTTCGACGCGTTTCGGTTCTTCACCCCCGCCGCTATTGGTCGCAACCAACTGCAACCGACGAGGGAAAACCAACCAGTTCTGGAGCAGCCGGGGTGCCTGCACGCCGGAATGGACATCTACAAGTGGGTGATCAAGCTCGGCCCACTCGTTCCCGGCGAGGTTTTGCTCGACTCCTTCGAACTCGCGCACGACATTCGCCAGCTCGACATGGAGGCCTCGCCCTACGACCTCGCCGATTGGGGCTACGCGCCGGTCGCTGTTGAGACTGCCGCCGGTAAGGCGGAGTATGTGCGCCGCCAGCGCGGTTTCACCGAGCGCAGCAACATCTTGCGTGACCGCGTCGTGGGCCTGCTCGCTTAGAGAAACTCCCCCGCTTGCCATCGGGAAGGGGTTGCCAGACTCTTCTCAGGCTTTGCCATCGCCACCCGCGGACGCCCCTCGTGGCGGCGATCGACCCACGTCACGGCGAGCATTATCCCCACCAAAAACAATGCATGACACCCATTTGGGGTGCCTCGACCAAACCGGATGGAGCAGGGCTCCGGACCATCTGTGCGGCCCGAGTGAACTTCGGACTGGAACAGAAAAACGAATAGGAGCTCTCATGAATACGATCACGAAGCATACGAACATTCGCAAGATTACCGCGCTGGGAATCACCGGCGCCGCAGCATCCGCTCTCATCATTGGAGGCTTTGTCGCCCCCGCCCAGGCGTTTGACGGCGACAGCACCAGCACGACCACGAGCACCGATAGCTCGTCCGAGCAGAACCGCCTTGACGTTATCGGCGACCTGTTCAACCTCTCTGGCAACGACTCGACCGGCAACGGCGTGCTCGGCAACGACACCTCCGTCGGGGGCGTCGGCAACGGCGGAATCCTGAACGGCGGCGTCGTCAACGGTCCGCTGGTCGATGACTCGCTCAACAACGACATCGGTGATGTCGCGTCGGGCAACGAGGTCGGCAACGACGCGTCCGTCGGCAGCGGCAACGACGTTGTCGCACCGATCGAAGCTCCCGTCACCGCCCCGGTTGACGCCGGTAACGGCACCGACGTCGGCACCGACGTCGATGGCGTCGACGTTGAGAACATCGACGGCTCGGTCGACTCGATCGTCAACGATGTCCTCGGCGACCTCGGCCTCGGCCTCGGACGCTAACGCGTTCGACTAGAAGTGAGGGCGTCTCCCACTTGGGGGCGCCCTTTTCGTGTTTCAGCCGCGCTGGTGAGACTCGATGACCTCGCGCATGCGCGGCAGGCCGAACTGGTCGGCGATGGCCACGCCACTGTGCGTGCCGAGGCGGGGGTCGGCATCCGCTTCGAGCAGTAACCGCAGAATCACCTCGTTGTTTCGAAAAACCGCGCAGGAAATGGCGGTCTGGCCCATCGCGTTGATAGCGGATGAGTCCGCGCCGCGCCGCAGCAGCTCAGCGACAGTATCGGCGTGCTGCTGGTACGCCGCCACGATCAGCAGCGTGTCTCCACGCGGGTTGACCACGCCGAGGGGAACTCCGGCGTCGATCATCTCGCCCAGCGGGCCGGTCAGGCCGTCGCGGGCGAGGTCGAAAACGCCCTCGATGATCTGCGGGCTGATAGCCCCGCCGGGTACTTGCGTGTTCTCGTTCACTGATACTCCCGCTCGACAATCCTGTACCCAGCGTATCCGTATCGGCCCGTCGCGCGAGGCGCATGTCACAGTTTGGGTTCCTGGGTGGCTCAAACTAGCGGCGCGATGGGCGGGATGCCGCACTCGGAGCGCGCCGACGTGGATCGCCTGGTTCCTACCTGACGAGAACGTGACGCATCGGGAACCGCCTGGCTACGACGTACCGCTACCGTGCGCTAGTACCAGCCCGATGCTTCCGACTTGTCCCAGGCATCACAGGGTGTGCTGTACCGACTCGCGATATAACCCAGGCCCCACGAGATCTGGGTCGCAGGGTTGGTCTGCCAGTCGGCTCCGGCCGAGGCCATCTTGTTGCCGGGCAATGCCTGCGGGATGCCGGTGGCACCGCTGGAGGCGTTGTAGGCATTCACGTTCCAGCCTGATTCTTTGTCCCACAGGCTCACCAGGCAACCAAACTGATCATCACCCCAGCCGTACTGGTTCGCCATGAGCTGACGGGCGATTTGCTGTGCAGCGTTGGGGTCTGCTGGAGCGGACGGGCGGGCCGGTGCCGCCGGGACGGCATCGGCAGCTTCGGCCTCAGCAGCGGCCTCAGCAGCAGCCTCAGCAGATGCAGCCTCAGCACTAGCCTGGGCGACGGCTGCCTGCTCGGCGGCAAGGCGATCGACCTCGGTCGTGGAGGCGTGCACGTTCGCGGTTTCGGTTGTCGTTACGTCGACGAGCTCGAAGATGCGCTCCGGAGCAAGCAGGGTGACGTGGGAGAGCGAGGCAACGGACGCCGACAGGTCCGTGGCATCCGTCTTACCGTGCGCTGCAGCGATGACGACGCTGGCACCAGACACGGCACTTTCAGAGGCCTGTTCGGCACGCGCTCGCAAGCGCTCCGCATTGAGTTCCAATTGCTCGTCGTGTCCAGCGCCGCTGGAGGCAAGCGCTGTCATGACGGCTATGCGCGCGTTTTCGTCTGCGACGCTGGATTGCACCGCGAAGCCGGTGCCGACAACTGCGGCGATAGCAGTGATGGCGCCGGCTGCCAGGAAGCGGGTCCGCTTCCGGCGGCGACGCACAGTCTGAATGCGGCTCGCGTCAGTCTCAACAGGTGTGGTGGGCGTGGTTGGAGAAGAGATAGGCCTAGCTTTCAGAAAAACGAATCGCTGGCTGTCGCGCGGGCGGTTCTGGTTCGACACTCCGCACGCGGCGTCCGCGGGCGAAAAGACCAGTCTGCACGGCTTTCCTGAACACTTCCTCACTTTCACTGCGTCGGTCGCCGGCACAGGCGTCATCGTCCTGATTCCCCGTATCGGCTAGGAAAGTATCCGTAACCCGGTCAGCTCAGCCCATCGGAGGCGACGAGGGCAACGACCTGGTCGTCGATCGTGAGTGCCCGCTCACGGTCCTCCATCACTTCACGCTGCCTCTCACTCTCGCCTGGCTGCACCTTAACATCGTCGCGGAGCACCCGCGCTCCCCCCTCCCGGATGGCACCCATGGCCACCCTAAGTTCACTCGGGGCACCCGAGTTTGTGCACCACGATCACGTCCATCGGGGCGCCCGGCGCCCGCGCCACCTCGAAAGCGACCGGCACTCCCCTACGCGGCAGCCGTGGTGGAATAGGGGAATGTTGCACCGAAACACCCCCGCGCACAGTTTTGTCCCGTCCCACGACGGTGTGCAGTTGGCCACCTATGAGCTCGGCGACCCGGAGCACCCGACCGTGGTCGTGGTGCACGGCTTCGCTTCGAGCGTCATCGCCAACTGGCACGCCACCGGCTGGACCCGGGATCTGACCCGGGCCGGTTTTCACGTCATCGGCATCGACCAGCGCGGCCACGGCGCCAGCGACAAACCACACTCCCCCGACGCGTACACGATGGAATTGCTCGTCGCCGACGTTGAGGCGGTGCTCGACGCCTACCTGCTCACCGAGGTGTGCTACGTGGGCTACTCGCTCGGTGCCCGGGTGGGGTGGCAGGCTGCCCGCAACCTCGGCGGCCGCATCACCCGGGCGGTGCTCGGCGGGATTCCCGACGGTGATCCGCTCAAAAGTTTTCAAGTAGCGGATGCCCGCGCCCACCTCGAACACGGCCGCGAGGTCAGCGACCGCCTCACCGGCGTCTATCTCGCCATGGCGAAGACCCTGCCCGGTAACGACCTCGCCGCGCTCGTCGCTCTGGTCGAAGGCATGCGCGGCGGCCCGCAGCCCGGCGCCGCAAACGCGCCCACTCAGCCGGTGCTGTTTGCCACCGGCAGCGAGGACAGCATTCTCGACGCCTCCCGGGTGTTGGCCGACGCCACGCCAAACGGCGGCTTTTTCGAGATTCCCGGGCGCAACCACTTCAATGCGCCCACATCGCGGGCGTTCCGCGAGGCGGCCATCGGGTTCTTGAAAGCGTAGGCTTCAGCCGCGCGACACCGTTTCGGCGTCGTCGACGTGCCATCCGGGGTTGTGAGCCCAGATAACGCCGTTCGGGTCAGCGACGTGCCGTGCGAGATATCGCCGAAGACGCCATCACTGGATTCACCCGTTTGAGAAACAGGAAAACGCCGCTCGCGCACCCGGCGCTACGCACGCCAAAAAGCGGATGCCGCGGCCGCGGGCATCCGCTTTGCAAGTTGCCAGACGAGCCATAACACCGGGGGCGAACTCTTCGACTACCGTTGTACTATGACCGCCCCAGACACTACAACGCAGAACGAGGCAGATTCCGCCTCCATAACGAAGACATTTGCCGACCTTGGACTCAATGACGCCATGCTCAAGGCGCTCAAAGTTGTCGGCTACGAGACCCCCTCGGCCATTCAGGCCGCCACTATTCCCCCGCTGTTGGAGGGTCGCGACGTTGTCGGACTCGCCCAGACCGGTACCGGCAAGACGGCTGCGTTCGCGCTGCCTATTCTGAACCGACTCGACCTGTCGCAGAAAAACCCGCAGGCGCTCGTGCTCGCGCCCACCCGCGAGCTCGCGCTGCAGGTGTGCGAGGCGTTCGAGAAGTACGCCGCCCACATGCGAGGCGTGCACGTGCTGCCCGTTTACGGTGGACAGGGCTACGGCCAGCAGCTGTCGGCCCTGCGTCGCGGAGTGCACATCGTCGTGGGTACTCCCGGTCGAATCATGGACCACCTCGCGAAGGGCACCCTCGACCTCTCGGAGCTGAAGTTCCTGGTGCTCGATGAGGCCGATGAGATGCTCAACATGGGCTTCGTCGAGGACATCGAGACCATTCTCGCCGACACCCCCGATGACAAGCAGGTGGCTCTGTTCTCAGCCACCATGCCGGCGCAAATCCGCCGTATCTCCAAGAAGTACCTGCACGACCCGGAAGAGATCACGGTCAAGAGCAAGACTACGACCAGCGTGAACACGACCCAGCGCTACCTGATGGTGTCGTACCCGCAGAAGCTCGACGCGCTCACCCGCATCCTCGAGGTCGAGAACTTCGAGGGCATGATCATCTTCGCCCGCACCAAGAACGAGACCGAACTGCTCGCCGAAAAGCTGCGTGCGCGCGGCTATTCGGCCATGGCGATCAACGGCGACGTGCAGCAGGTGCAGCGCGAACGCACGATCAATCAGCTCAAGAGCGGCAAGCTCGACATTCTCGTCGCAACGGATGTCGCCGCTCGCGGCCTCGACGTGGAGCGCATCAGCCACGTCGTCAACTACGACATTCCGATCGACACCGAGTCGTATGTGCACCGCATCGGCCGCACCGGCCGCGCCGGTCGCTCGGGCGCAGCTATCAGCTTCGTCACACCGCGCGAACGTCGTTTGCTCTCCGCCATCGAAAAGGCGACCCGCCAGCCGCTCACCCAGATGCAGTTACCGAGCGTTGAGGACGTCAATGTGACGCGCCTCACTCGCTTCGACGACGCCATCACGGCAGCACTCGACGAGACCGACCGCATCAGCAAGTTCCGCGACATCATCGCGCATTACGTGTCCCACCACGATGTGCCCGAGGTTGATGTGGCCGCGGCTCTTGCCGTGGTCGGGCAGGGCGAAACTCCGCTGCTGCTTTCGGCCGAGGATGTTCGCGCGCAGCAGCGCCTCGAGCGCGACGAGCGGGTCGAACGCTCCGAGCAGCGCGGCGACCGGCCCGAGCGCGGCGGTCGTTCGGACCGCCCGGACCGCTTCAACCGGGATGACCGTGGCAGCCGGGATGACCGAGGCAGCCGCGACGACCGCGGCAGCTACGGCGCCCGCGACGACCGGCCGGTGCGCAGCGAACGCCCGGTTCGTTCGAGCGGTAAGCCGATGGCCCAGTTCCGCATCGAGGTCGGCAAGCGTCACAAGGTGGAGCCGCGTCAGATCGTCGGCGCCCTCGCCAACGAGGGTGGGCTCAGCCGCGACGACTTCGGGCACATCAA
This sequence comes from Cryobacterium lyxosi, assembly GCF_004403345.1. Lineage (NCBI taxonomy): Bacteria > Bacillati > Actinomycetota > Actinomycetes > Micrococcales > Microbacteriaceae > Cryobacterium > Cryobacterium lyxosi. The sequence continues at coordinate 188,623 of NZ_SOGT01000005.1, read as the reverse complement.
GATCCTGCCGGAGTTCTCGCTGGTCGAACTGCCCGCTGATCTGTCGAGCGACGTGTTCTCCAAGCTGGAGAACACCCGCATCAGCGGCAAGCTCATTGAGTTGCGCGCCGACAAGGGCGGCGCCTCGCGTTCCGCCGAGCAGGGCGATCGCCCGCCGCGCGCTCCGCGCCGCGAGTACTAAAGCCAGATGCAATCAAGCCCCCTCGTCGTTTGTGACGAGGGGGCTTGATTGCATTGAGCGCAGATCGTTGCCGGGGCCAATTCAAAAAACACACTGCTTTACCCCCGGTGACCGTGACCGTACAGAACTCATTCGNCTGCTTTACCCCCGGTGACCGTGACCGTACAGAACTCATTCGCTACCCCGCGGGATTTTCTGTACCGGCCACTGAGCAAGGCCTCTCGTCCGACCACCGAGCAGGGCCTCGCGGCGCGCATAACTCCTGCAATTCGCACCGGGCCCCCGCAACATCCGCAGAAACACACGGGGGTTCCGCTTACGCCCCGCAAATTGCAGGAGTTATGCGCCGGGCTAGCTCCGAAACCCGACCATCGGTGGCCAATTCAGGAGAATCGGCCGCCGAGCAGGGCCTCACGTCGCGCATAACTCCTGCAATTCGCACCGGGCCCCCGCACCATCCGCAGAAACACACGGGGGTTCCGTTTACGCCCCGCAAATTGCAGGAGTTATGCGCCGGGCCAGCTGCGAAACCCGACGACCGGCGGCCAATTCAGAAGAATCGGCCGCTGATCCGGCCCGTACCGCCCGATCCTGGGCAGGCCACGGCTCACACCGGCGGGATGTCCTGATTCAGCCACCGCGGGCCAGACCACGGCCAGACCGCTCGTCAGGCCGCGGAGACGTCGACGAGCACCTTGCCGGTGACACCGCTTTCGACGAGGGCATGGGCGTCTGCTGTGTGGGCCAGGTCGAAGCGGTGCAGCGGCAGACCCGAATCCGCTCCCACCGGCAATGCGCCGTCAAGGAGTGCCTCGTTGATGGCAGCAGCCGCCTGCTGCACGACCTCGATGCCGACGGTGTACAACAACACGAACTGGTACCGCACATTCAGGCTGAAGTGCTTGCGCACATCGAGGGTCATCTGGTCGCCGCCGTTGTTGGCGTAGACCGCGATGGACCCGCGATTGCGAATGACCGCAAGGTCGAGTTCGGAGTTCTGGGCGGGAGCCACCTCGACGATGAGGTCGACGCCATCGGGCGCAATGCTTCGGATTTCGGTGGCGACGTCGGAGTCAGTGTAGGTGAGCACGTGGTGTGCCCCGGCAGCTGTCGCGAGGGCCGCCTTGGCCGGCCCACTCACGGTCGTGATCACGGTCGCGCCGGCCCAGCGGGCAAGCTGGATGGCGGCATGGCCGACGGCGCCGGCACCTCCCGCGACGAGCACGATCTTGCCGTCAAGCGCCCCCGGATGCAGGCGCGTAGGCCCATCTTCGGCCACGGTGAGGGCCCGGTAGGCGGTGATGGCCGGCACGCCGAGGCTGGCTCCCTGATCGAAAGTGGCCGCGGAGGGCAGCAGAAAGACGCGCTCGGCCGGAAGCACCGCGTATTCCTGGGCAGTTCCGCTGTTCGCACGCTGATAGGCGGCGAGGGCGAGCCAGACGCGATCGCCGACAGCTACGTTCGACACACCGGGGCCGACGGCGTCGACGACGCCAGCGCCGTCCTGGTTCGGCACGACGTCGGCGAATGCGAGAGCCTCCCCCGGGCTGGTGCCTCGGCGCGACTTCCAGTCGGTCGGGTTCACCCCGCCCACCACGATGCGCACGCGAACATCCCCGGCACGGGGCTCTGTCACTGGTCGATCGACGAGGTGAAGCACGGACGGGTTACCGGTTTCGCTATACAGAATGGTCTTCATATAAGACCTAACGCCAAAGACGTCGGAATGTTTCCCGGCGGCGGCGCCGCACGTTCGATCGTGGCGTGCAGATTGGTCTGAATGGTGCTCCTGGTCTCGGTGAGCGCCAAGTCGATGTCGATCTCGAATTTGTTCGCGAGCATGACGGTCCACCAGAGCGATTCAGCCGGGGTGAGCTGATGCTCAGCGGTCGCGCCTGCCTCGATCGGCCAGGTTCCGTCGGCTCACTGCCCGGGGCGAAAATAGTCACACTCTGTTCTTCTCACAGAGTTCTAGCGTGGTCGTCGTCACGTGCATCGGCGTGTCGGTCACATCGCCCACCACCCATCTGCGGCTCGAGCAGAACGAACGGCATCCACTACATAGCGGTGCAGGGCGACGGTCAGCGGGCGCGGCGGCGGCGTTCCCGCCAGGTCATGGCGGCGAGCGCCGCGGCCTCACTCTCGCGCTGCTGCCTGGCCGCTTCGCTGCGCACGGCGCGGCGTTCCCGCCAGAGAGCGAGCTGTGTGACCACATCCCGGGTGGGGGTGACCACGGGCGGTCCGCCCTGCAGCTGCCGGCGTGCCGCCACCACTCGGCTGTTGAAATCTTTGAGAATCTCGGTCACCGCAGCCTCAGTCTGCACGCTATCCAGCCGGGCATCGAGCTCGGCGTTCTCGGTGCGCAGGGTGAGGGCCGGCGGACCGAGCCCGGTGATCTTCTCGCTTTCGATCTTCTGGCGAATCCACCAGTCAGGGTCATACCCACGCTCGAGGTTCGCCAGCGGCTTGCCGGCGCCGGGCAGGTTATCGAACTCGCCACGACGAATAGCCTGCTGAATAGCCATTTCCACATACTGGGCTCGGGCTTCCATCATGGATTGCCCGGCCGTGTTTTGCTCGGGGTCGTTTACTTCTGGCGCAGCGGAGTCTGCCTGGTCGGGCGGCACCATGCGTTTGAGTTGGTAGCGGGCCACGTTGAGTCGGGCGTCGCTGGGTTGCGCATCGCTGCGGTCCTTATTGCCGGTCATGGCTGCCAGCCTAGATCGACGTGGTGGCCGAGTCGACTTGGAACGCTGCTCGGGAGGGCACTTCGACACGAACGAACTGCGGGCCGGGCGGCGGGTCGTGCCTCTAGCTGAAATCATTTGGGCTCGCCTCGACATGTTCGACCGTCAGCACGCCCACACGCGCATGCTCACGCTGCGGTTCGGCGCGGAGGGCGGGCCGCGGGCATCCGTTCGTCTGCGCGGTCGCAGCGGACAGACACTCCAAGCCGCGGTGACCGACGTCGTTGCCGAGGTCATTCGCCGTTCGTCGATCGTCGTGCCTTCGACACCCAATGACCCCGGCAGGCGCTTTGCCCGCTATAACTTTCCCGGTTCGCTCGGCCGTTCTGACGTTCTCGAGGTCGTGTTGAACCCGCCGACCATCGACGATCCCGCGCCCGTGCTGATCTCCTGAGCGGATGCGCCGGCCGTCGCCTCGTCGGAGCGCGCGGCCTCGTCGTTCTCGTCGCTCTCGTCGCCATGTGCCTCGCCATGAGCGTCGCCATGAGCGTCGCCGTGTGCGTGCGGCAGTCCCGGCTCGTCGGGCGGCAGCGCCTCGGCGGCCAGCTCGACGCGTTCCTCCCCCACAGCGGCGATGCCGCCCAGAATCAAAAGCCCGCCGAGCAGCTGCAGCGGCGTCAACACTTCGCCCAGCAGCAGCCAGGCGAACAGCGACGCGAAGATGACCTCGAGCAGGCCGACGAACGAGGCGAGCCTCGACCCGAGAATTCCCGCCGCCGTGATGCCCGCCACATACGCGAGCGCGGTGCTGATAATGGCGAGCGCGAGCAGCGGTGCCCACCAGGGCACAACCGTGCCGAGCAGGGACAGGTCAAGAAACGATGCGGTGAAGGGGAGCAGACCGGTCAGGCCGAGCAGGCCGAGGACTGTCCCCCCGACCAGCAGCCCGAAGGCCGCGAGTGCGATCGGGGGCAAGCCTTCGGCCGGGCGCGCGGCCACCACGAAGAACACCGCGCAGGAGATGGCTGCGCCGAAGGCGAACAGCACCCCCATCGGGTCCACGGCCCGAATGGCACCGGGCCCGATCACGAGCAGCAGCCCGCCAACGGCGAGAGCCGATCCGAGCAACACTGTGCGGCGGGGCATCCGTTGTGTCGTCACCCAAACGAACCCGACCAGAATCAGCGGAGCGAGAAATTCGATCAGCAGCGCGGTCGAGACTGGAATAGTCTGCAGCGCGGCAAAATAGGCCAGCTGAGTACCCGCGACACCGACGATGCCCATTCCGAGCACCCGCCACCGGGCCCGCCACAGGGCCGCCCAACGCCCGCGCAACGAATACAGCGCGAATGGCAGCAATACGAGCCCGGCGGTCCACGCGCGGGCGGTCACGGCGGCCGTCGGTGACCAGCCAGCCTCGAGCATCGGCTTGACCAGCGCACCGGAGGTTCCAAACGAAATGGCAGCAATGGCGGCAACGATCACACCTCCCGGCAGGGACGAGATCTTCATGCTCCTCCTTCAGGCGACGTGGGCCTGTCATGGTCTAAACTGTTTTCACCACTGACAGTAGAACCCTGTTGGCAAGGAGTCAACTTGCATTTTGCCCCTGACACCGAGGAAGCACTCGAATTCGTGGTGCTGCTCGGCGCCACTGACCCCGGGGCCTCCCGAAGCGGCCGCGACGAACTCGAAACGCTTGCCGACCTCGCCGCCCTGCTCGCCCCCATTTTGTTCACCGGCCGCATCGACGGAGATGATGCCGAGCTGCTCGACGTGCAACAGACCCGCGCATTGCTGCGCCGGGTCTGGACTCTCGGCCGCGACGACGCCGTCACGGAGGTCAACCGCATGCTGCGCGAGGCCAGGGCACTCCCCCAGCTTGCCCGCCATGATGTCTCGGACTGGCACCTGCACGCGACCGTGCCCGAGGCTCCACTCGGGGAACGCATGCGCGTCGAGGCAGCGCTGGCGTTGATGGACGTGATTCGCAGCGACGAAATGGGTCGCCTGCGAATCTGCGAAGCGGATGCCTGCAGCGGGCTGGTTCTCGACCTCTCCCGTAACGGATCCAAGCGTTTCTGCAGCGTGCGCTGCGGCAACCGCATGAACATGATCGCTTTCCGCGAGCGCCAGCCCACCGGCTCTACTCCGTCGCCGCCTCGTCGCGCACACGGATAACGACGTTGCCGATCTTCTGCCCCGTCGCGACATATTCGTAGGCAGCGCAAATCTCGTCGAGCGGGTAGATCCGGTCGATTATCGGCCGAAACTCGCCCGCTTCGACCAGGCCCTGCAGGAATAGTGCATCGTCGCGGGTGTCCTTGGGAATCGGAAACAATACGCGCCTCCTCCTCAGCACCGGCGTGGTCAGCGCCAGGATCGGATTTTGCCACAGCGTACCAAGTTCGGACGAGAGGTAGATTCCGTTGGGAGCGAGCACCCGGCGGCAGCGTCCGAAAGAACTCTTCCCGACCGTGTCGAGCACCACATCAAACTCATCTTCGAGCGCGGTGAAGTCCTCGAGCGTGTAGTCCACCACCCGTTCAGCCCCGAGTGATTCCATCATGGATAGGTGCGGGGTGGCGCAGACCGCTGTGACGCGAGCGCCGAGATTCACGAGCAATTGCACCGCAGCTGATCCGATCCCTCCCGTACCGCCGTTGACCAGTACATTCTGTCCGGCGGTGACCCGTGCCGCGCGCAGCATGTTGAGCGCGTAGTGGGCGCCCTCTAGAATCGGTGATGCCTCAACGTAGGAAACGTCTGCCGGTATCTCGGCGACCATTCCTGTCGCGGTAACGGTCAGATAGCCAGCGTGACCACCAAATTTCACGCCGCTGTAGCCGAACACCCGCTGGCCGACCGCAAACGCACTGACGTCGGCGCCGACACCGGCGACCTCGCCGGCGAACTCGCAGCCAAGAATCGTCGCCCGAGGCGCCCGCAGTCCGCTGAATAGCCGCACCACGAGTGGCTTGCCGCTGAGAAAGCCGCAGTCGGTGCGGTTGACCGTGCTGGCGAAGACCCGCACCAGCAGTTCGTCGCGCTGGGGTATCGGCTGCGGCGCAGTCTCGACGTGCACGAAGCTTGGTGGTCCGTAGTGACGGTACACGGCAGCTCTCATGCGGCTCAGCGTACCCTCGAATGCCCCGTCGCGACCGGGTGGCCTCGGGACTGGGCCACGGTGGCGGCTGCGCAGTCGACATGCTCGATTCGACCAGCCAAACCCACGACTGTTGCTACGCCGTACGAGGATACTTCGCGTGCTCCTGCGATCGACAAATTAGAGTTATCAGCATGCGCGCTGACCAATGATCCGAGCACACCTAAGCTGAAACCATGACTCAGGTTTCCGAAATTTTTGACCCTTCACTATGGAAGCCCGTCGATGGCTTCACCGCGCTGCAAGACATCACCTACCACCACGACAACGCCGGGCGGGTCGCCCGCGTGGCCTTCAACCGCCCGGAGGTGCGCAATGCGTTCCGCCCGCAGTCTGTCGATGAGCTCTACCGGGTACTTGACGACGCCAGGCAGAACACGCGAATCGGCGTGGTGCTCCTCACGGGTAACGGGCCGAGCCCTAAGGACGGCGGCTGGGCATTCTGCTCCGGTGGTGACCAGCGTATCCGCGGGCGCGACGGCTACCAGTACCGTGACGGGGTCGCAAGCACGGGGCGGCTGCACATTCTCGAGGTGCAGCGACTCATCCGGTTCATGCCGAAAGTCGTCATTGCCGTCATTCCCGGCTGGGCGGCCGGCGGCGGTCACTCCCTGCACGCTGTCTGCGACCTCTCGATCGCCAGCAAGGAACACGGCATGTTCAAGCAAACGGATGCTGACGTCGGGTCGTTCGACGGCGGCTACGGCAGCGCCTATTTCGCCCAGCACGTCGGGCAGAAATTTGCCCGGGAGGTCTTCTTTCTCGCGCGTCCCTACGACGCTCAGCGCGCCTACGAGATGGGCGCCGTGAATGCCGTGGTGCCCCATGCAGAGTTGGAGACGACCGCACTGGACTGGGCCAACACCATCCTGACAAAATCGCCGACCGCGATCCGCATGCTGAAGTTCTCGTTCAACGCCGTCGATGACGGAATGGTCGGCCAGCAGATCTTCGCCGGTGAAGCCACCCGCCTGGCCTACGGCACCGACGAGGCCGTCGAGGGCAAGGACGCGTTCCTGGAACACCGCGAACCCGACTGGTCGCCCTTCCCCTGGCAGTTCTAGCGGGCAGCACGAACTCTCACCACCAAGTACCGACACACCTTTTTCGGCGGCCACCGCATCCATCCAGAGGGCGCTGAACAGGTTGATGAGCGGATGCCCATCCGTGCGCTGGTTGCGGAACTCGCCCGGTCATATATGATTCAAAAAACGATAATAGAACGCCGCATTCTATTATCGAACACAGACGATGCTGGCGTTCGAATCGCCGGACCGAGAGACCGTACCGAAAGACCACACCGAAAGTCCACACACAGAAGTGAGGAAACCGTGCAATTTCACCACCACGGATACGTGTCCACTGATCCCCGCAGGCAGGATGCGGCCGGAGTGGGCATCGATCGCCCCCTCGAACTCCCCGACAACGTCGACGTTCTGATCGTGGGAACGGGCCCGGCCGGCATGATCACCGCCGCCCAGCTCTCCCAGTTTCCCGGTATCACCACGCGCATCGTCGAGCGCCGCGGCGAACGCCTCGCGATCGGGCAGGCCGACGGAATCCAGGCCCGCAGCGTCGAGACCTTCCAGGCCTTCGGGTTCGCCGAGCGCATCATCGCCGAGGCCTACCGCATCACGGAGATGGCGTTCTGGAAGCCCGACCCCGCCAACCCGGCCAACATCATCCGTACCGCCCGCGCCATCGACGACCCCACCGGCATCAGCGAGTTTCCGCACCTCATCGTCAACCAGGCACGCGTGTTGGACTACTTCGCCGAGGTGATGGCCAATTCGCCCACCCGCATGACCCCGGATTTCGGCTATGAAATGCTCAGCCTGACCCACAGCAATGAGGGCGACTACCCCGTCACCGTGACGCTTCGGCACACCAGCGGAGAGCTGACCGGCCAGGAGCGCAAAGTGCACGCCCAGTATGTGGTCGGCGCTGACGGTGCCCACAGCGCCGTGCGCGATTCCATCGGCTGCACGCTGGCCGGTGACGCGGCCTTCCACGCCTGGGGCGTCATGGACGTGTTGGCCGTCACCGACTTTCCCGACATTCGCACCAAATGCGCCATCCAGTCCGGATCCGGCGGAAGCATCCTGCACATTCCGCGAGAGGGCGGCTACCTGTTTCGCATGTACGTCGACCTCGGCGAAGTGGCCGCTGACGACAATGGCGCCGTACGCTCGACGACGATCGACCAGATCATCGTGAAAGCCAACGAGATTCTGCACCCGTACACCCTCGACGTGAAAAACGTAGCCTGGCACAGCGTCTACGAGGTCGCCCACCGTCTCACGGACCGATTCGACGACCTGCTACCCGAGGAGATCGGCATCCGCTCCCCGCGGGTCTTCATCACCGGCGACGCCTGTCACACCCACAGCGCCAAGGCCGGCCAGGGCATGAACGTCTCAATGCAAGACGGCTTCAACCTCGGCTGGAAGCTCGGCTACGTGCTCGACGGCCGTAGCCCCGACAGCCTGCTCAGCACCTATTCCGCCGAGCGCCAGGTCATCGCCAAGAACCTGATCGATTTTGACAAGGAGTGGTCGAGCCTGATGGCGGCAAAGCCCGAAGACCTCACAGTTCCGCTCGAGGACTTCTACACCCAGACAGCGGAGTTTCCATCGGGCTTCATGACCCAATACCCGCCGTCGATGCTCATCGGCGAAGCGACCCACCAGGCGCTCGCCACCGGATTCCCCATCGGCAAGCGGTTCAAGTCCGCCCCGGTCGTGCGCGTCGGCGACGCCAACCCGGTGCAGCTAGGCCACCACCACCGCGCCGACGGCCGCTGGCGCGTGTATGCGTTCGCTGACGCATCCGCTGAAATACTGGCCACCTGGGCCAAGTGGATGCGGACCGCCCCCGATTCGCCGCTGCTCGCGCACACCCCGGCCGACAGCGACATCGACAGCGTCTTCGACCTGAAGGTGGTGTACCAGCAGGCACACACCGAGGTTGACGTGGGCCGGGTTGACGTGGCGTTTTTGCCGAGAACGGGCCCCTTTGGGCTGATCGACTACGAGAAGGTGTACGCCGCCGACCCGGATCACGACATCTTTGAGCAACGCGGCATCAACCGCGGCGGCGTCGTGGTGATCGTGCGTCCCGACCAGTACGTCGCCCACGTGCTTCCCCTGGCGGCCACTCACGAGCTGGCGAGGTACTTTCGGCAGATGTTGCTTGTTCGGTAGGCCTCAGCGAGCGGATGCCGGTGGGTCGCCCACCTACTCGGCCGCGGGCCGTTGCCGATTTTGCTTCGTGGCCGAGCGCTGCTGTTTGACCGCGAGGTGCCGCCGCGCGGAACCGCGGGTGGGCTTGGTCGCGCGCCGCGCCGCCGGTTCCGCGGCTACACCCGCAGTCACCAGGTCGGCGAGCTTTCGCAGGGCAATCTCGCGATTGCGCAGCTGGGAGCGCTGCTCGCTGGCGGCGATGGTGACCACCCCGGAAACGAGACGGTGATTCAGGCGGGTGAGCAGCAGCATCCGCTCGTCGTCGGACAGCACAGTGGACTCAGCGACGTTCCAGGACAGCTCGACCCGGCTGTCGGAAGTGTTCACGTGCTGGCCGCCGGGACCGGACGACCGCGAGAACCGCCAGCCGAGTTCACGCTCGGGAATGGTCAGCGCCGCCGACACCTCAAGATCCATGCCCCTAGCGTTGCACACCCCAGGATCCCCCGCGCACGACAAGCATCACAAACCCTGCGCAACCGGCCTCAGAACAGCGGCCAGCTCAGAACAGTGGCGAGCTCAGAACAGCCGCCAGCTCAGAACAGCGGCCAGGGCACGGCGGGCATGTCGCCGCTCGGGGCGGGGAATCGTGCGTCAGAGCGCAATTGGTCGCAGCGCGCGGCAAACGCCGTGAGTTCTTCGGCGCTGACCAGGCCAGCGAGGGTGTTGCCGAGTTCGCCGGACAGACCGGCTGTGACCCGGTCGATGCCGTCGAGCTCGTCGGTGGTGAGAGCGTCGCCCAGCCAGCCCCACAGTACGGTGCGCAGCTTGTGTTCGACGTGAAAGGTGAGCCCGTGATCGACTCCGTGTCGGTGCCCATCGGTCATCGCGAGAATGTGGTCGCCCTTGCGATCGGCGTTGTTCACGACCACGTCGAACACGGCCATCCGCCGAAGCGGGGCGCTGTCTTCGTGAATGAGGGTGACCATCCGTTCGTGCTCGTCTCGCCCGTCGAGAACGTGTCGCCACCCGGTTTCCGGAACGGCGTCCGCTGCCACCAGGTCGACGGGGCTCTGGGCGGGGTCGCTCTCCTGCCAGAGCTGCACCATGCCTTCGCCCATCGGACCCTCGCGCAGCCAGGTGCGCGGTACGACGTTCCAGCCGAAGGCTTGCGAGACCAGATAGGCCGCCACTTCACGATTGGCAAGGTTTCCGTCGGGAAAATCCCAGAGCGGATGCTCCCCCGCCACCGGTTTGTAGACGACCATCGCGCCATCGATGCTGCCCAGGAAGGTTGCATTCGAGGCCGTCGTGATTCGTCCGGTGAGTGTCAACTCGCCGTCGACCAGGTCAGGAGTCGGCATCAGTCCCCGGGAACGGTGCAGGTGTGGCCGTCGGCGTCGATGGGGTAACCGCAGAGGGAGCACATCGGCCGCCCGGCGCCCACGATCTCGCGAGTGCGCTTCGCGAACGCGCGAGCGGTGCCAACGGGTATGCGCACGAGCAACGCATTGGCCGCTTCAACCGGTTCGAGCAATTCCTCGTCTTCGTCGACCATCGGGTAGGCCTCGATCACCACTTGAACCGTTGATGGATCCCAGCCCAGGCTCATCGAGCCGGTGCGAAATTCCTCAGCGACCGGTTGCTCGAGCGGGTCATTATCGACGAGCTCGATGGGGGTCGTGGCCGGGATACTGAACGGGTTGCCCTCGAAGGTGATCAGCTGGTCGAGAATCTCGTCGATCTTCTCGGCGAGCAGCGCCGACTGCTGTTTCTCCAGCGCGATGCTGATGATTCGCGCGCCGCTGCGCACCTGCAGATAGAACGTGCGCTCCCCGGGCAAGCCGACGGTGCCGATGACGACCCGGTCAGGCCAGACGAACTCATGAACGATTTGGGGCATGTGCACATTTTAGACGCGAGAGCTGCGTGACGTCTGCGGCTCGGCCCGTTACCGACGAGAACGTCAGCTGAAAGGATGCATTGCGGTTATCGAATCGCTGGTCATAACCGGCGCAGGCATCAGTGACGCCGCTCAGTCGACTTCGCTGCGCAAGGGGAGCGTGCGCACGCTGACGAATTGCCGCGCTCCCCCGTCGATGGGGTCAGTGAAGCGCACCTCGTTCGCCAGCAACTGCAGGGGGCGGGTGAAATCGTCAAGCGCGATATCCTGCACAACGGGATAGAGCGGGTCGTCACTGATCGGAATTCCCAAGCCCAGCATGTGCAGGCGCAATTGGTGCGTGCGACCGGTGCGGGGCGTCAGCCGGTAGCTGCCCAGGCCATCGATCACCGATTCGAGTTCAATCAACGATTCAGCGTTGACCGGCCCGCCCGGCAGCACCTCGGCTTGCCAGCGACCAGGACGCGTGGTGAGGTGATTGCGCACCGTCACGGGCAGCTCGAGGCCCGTTCGCAGCGGAGCCAGCGCACGGTAGGTCTTGGCGACCTCACGGCGCTGGAACATCGACTGATACGCCCCGCGCCATCGTCCCTCGGTCGCCAGAATCAGCAGCCCCGACGTCACCCGGTCGAGCCGATGCAGCGGGGACAGCTCCGGAAGCTGCATTTGGGCGCGCAGGCGCACCACCACGCTCTGCACGACATGGCGCCCACGGGGAATGGACGAGAGAAAAGCGGGCTTGTCGATCACCACGATCCGATCGTCGCGATAGATCATATGAATGAGACCCGGAACTACGGATTCCTCGGCCAGATCGCGGTGGAACCACACAAAGGTGTACGGCTGGTAGGGGTCGCGGCCGCCGACTGCGGCGCCGGTGCCATAGACAAAACGTCCCTGGGCCAGAAATCCCGCCACGTCCACGAACTCCGACAACCGCTCGTCGAGCCAGGCCCCCATGGTTTCCCAGAGCGGATGCTGCGACCGTTCCGGCGTGCACACCCACGCGGCATCGAGGCCGTGCCGTTGCGGGAGCGGAGAACGCGGGGGCATCCACTGATCGTACGTGGCTCAGCCGTCACTGCGGGTGTACAGGCGCCGATCGAAATTGGGCCGATATGCCTGCGTGATTCTTCGTTCACAGCACCGACAGCTGCTGCCACCTGGCCTCGTTGCGCCAGTTATCTAAAAGCCCGCCCATGTTCGAACACGGGCGGGCTTTCTATACGCGTGCCGCGCGGTGTTCGCGGTCGCTCACGTGCACGTGCACGTGCACGTGACGAAGGTCAGTCGGCGCTGATCTGCAGGCGGAACCGGTCACGCTGGGTGTGAAGGTTCCAGAGGTGCTCGGCCAGCTTTGCCGGGTCTTTTTCGGGATCACCCGCGATGATTCGACCGCCGATGATGAGCTGGGAGACCTGGATCCCCTCTTCGCCGAGAACCTCATTCAGTAGCTGCGCGTAGGCGGCCTGTCCAGCAAAGGCAATGGATGTGCCCGCCAGGCTCCGTACCGGAGTCACGGCCGTGCCGCCGTTGACGAAGAGAATGGTGCCCCGGTTCTTCCCCAGAAAACGCATTCCGGGAACGACCTGGTGCACGGCCGCGACGGGGCCGTAGACGGAGAATTCGATCGGCCCAACCAGATCAGCGGGCGTGGTTTCCAGCACGGGACGCATGAAGTCCTTCTGCGGCAGAGGGCTGTACTGCAACACCTCGATCGCGCCGAGGGTCTCCGTGACCTGCTCGAGCACCCGGCTAATCGACGCCGGGTTCCGCACATCGGCGACGAAACCCTTCGCCGTGATTCCCTCTGTGCCCAGTTCCTCGGCCAGCGCATCCACTCGGCCCTGGTTGCGCGAAATCAGCGCAACGGAAAATCCTTCTGCTCCGAAACGACGCGCTACTGCTGCGCCGAGTCCCTTGCCTGCACCGATAATTGCGATAGTAGTCATATCGGTTGCAAGACCCCGCCCTGGGGAAATATTCCCCCATGATCAACCCAGCACCACCGTGGGCCCGGTATCAGAGCAGCGGTAAAACCTGCTCACGAACCTGCTTGCGCAACACCTTGCCGAGCATCGAGCGCGGTGTGTTCTCGATGTGCACGATCCGCCGCGGAATCTTGTAGGCCGCGAGGTGCTCCCGGCAGTGCGCCCGCAATGCATCTTCATCGAGGGTGGCACCGGCCTTGAGTTCGATCGCGGCGACAACCATCTCCCCGCCGCGTTCGAGCGGTCGACCGATCACTGCGGCGTCACTGACGCTCGGGTGCAGTCGCAAGACGGCCTCGACCTCGGAGGGCGACACGTTGAAACCACCGGTGATGATCAGCTCCTTGGCGCGGTCTACGATCGTGGTGAAGCCATCCTCATCCACGGTCACGATATCGCCGGTGCGCAGCCAGCCGTTGGGTAAGAGCGCCTTCGCGGTCTCCTCCGGGTTGTTCCAATAACCCTGAAAAACCTGCGGGCCCTTCAACAACAATTCACCCGGCTGCCCCAACGGCACCTCAACGTTCGGATCATCCAGATCGACCACTTTCATCAGGGTCGATGGGAACGGCACACCGATCGTGCCCGTGCGTCGGCTGGCATGAAACGGATTACCCAGGGCGACCGGAGATGACTCGGTCATGCCATAGCCCTCAACGAGAAGTCCGCCCGATACCGATTCCCAGAGTTCCACGACATGATCGGGCAGATTCATGGCGCCCGAAATGCAGTATTTGCACGAGCGCAGCGAGATTCCTTTTTCCTGTGCGGCGAGCGCCGTGCGCTCGTAGATCGGCGGCACCGCGCAGTAGACCGTGGCGGGCGACTTTTTCATGGCGTCGAGAATCAGCCCGGGCTCAAACTTGGGGAACAGCACGAGCAGGCCCTGCTTGCGGATGCCGTAGGTCAGGTAGAGGGTCATCCCGAACGCGTGGAACATCGGCAGGATCGCATAGAAGATTTCTTTGCGGTACTGCGCTCCGTGCATCCATGCCTCACCCTGCAGGGCATTGGAATACAGGTTGAAGTGGGTGAGCATGGCGCCCTTGGGGGTTCCCGTGGTGCCCGAGGTGTACTGGATGGCGGCCAGGTCATCGACCGAGGGGCGCGGATGCTCAAAATCGATCACGCCGAAAGCGAGCAGGTCCTTCCAGGCCATCGTGCCCGGTGCCGGGCCCGTCAGCGCCGCGCGTGATTGGCGCAGCCCCTTCACCGGCAGGTGCAGGGCGAGGCGCTTCAGGGTGGGAAACGCCGTGAGGAGATTGACCGAGACAACGTGGTCGATCTCGATGTCGGCCGGGAACTCCCGCACGGCGGCCGTCGCCTTGTCCCAGGCGATAACAATGCGGGCCTGATGATCTTCGAACTGGTGGCGCAATTCCCGGGACGTATAGAGCGGATTGTGCTCCACCACCACCGCGCCGAGGCGCAGCACCGCGTAGAAAGCGACGACGTGCTGGGGGCAGTTCGGCAAGATCAGGGCCACTCGATCGCCAGCTTTCACCCCGAGGCGACGCAATCCCTCCGCGGCCCGGTCAATCTGATCGCCGAGTTCGGTGTAGGTCGTTCGACGCCCGAAAAACTCCAGCGCGGGGTGAGTGCCGGCTTCGGCCACTGCACGCTCGAGCATGGCCACGAGGGACTCCGTGGGAAGTTCAATCTCGGCGGGAACGCCCGGTTGATAGTTCTTGACCCACGGCTCGTGCTCAGTGTTTGCCATGACACCATCCTCCCCGATTTCAAGCTGAATCCTGCGCGTGACGAGCGGATGCCGTGACACCGCGAACGCATTACCTCAGGCATCCGCTGCCTGCGCCGCACCTGCACGCCCCCGCTGGTTGACACGCCGACATTCCCTGGGTGGGTCAGACAGTGCCACGTTCCAGACTCGATCATGTCGGTGGAATCACGTAACGTTGAGCGAGCGGATGTCACCGTCGACACGTGCCACGGCACGGGATTTCCTCGCATCTCATCATCGGCACTGAAAGACTTTTTTTTATGACGACCACTGTTCCTGCACTCGCCGCCCCCGCGGCCAACCAGCCCCTCGTTCGCACCACGATCGAGTTGCGCACCCCCGGCGCCCACGACGTGGCGATCGACATCAAGTTCGCCGGAATCTGCCACTCCGACATTCACCAGGCTCGCGACGAGTGGGGCGTTGGACTGTTCCCGATGGTTCCCGGCCACGAGATTGCCGGCATCGTCTCTGCCGTCGGCAGCGACGTCACCCGTTACCAGGTGGGCGACCGCGTCGGCGTCGGCTGCTTCGTGGACTCTTGCCGCGAGTGCGTCAACTGCCTCGCCGGCGAAGAGCAGTACTGCCTGAAGGGCGAGGTCGGCACCTACAACGACCGCAACCACGACGGCTCCCCCACCAACGGCGGCTACAGCACCGCGATCGTCGTCGACGAGAACTACGTGCTCGGCATCCCCGATGGCATCGAGCTCTCCGAAGCCGCTCCCCTGCTTTGCGCCGGCATCACGCTCTACTCCCCTCTCGTGAACTGGGAAGCCAGCCCCGGCAAGAAGGTTGCCATCCTCGGCATGGGCGGCCTCGGACACATGGGTGTGAAGATCGCCCACGCGCTCGGCGCCGAGGTCACCGTTCTCAGCCAGACCCTCAGCAAGAAGGAGGACGGCCTGCGTTTCGGCGCAGACCACTACTACGCCACCAGCGACCCGACCACCTTCACCGAGCTCGAGAACCACTTCGACCTCATCGTGAACACCGTGGCCGCGAACCTCGAACTGGAGGGCTACCTCAAGCTGCTCGCCCTCGACGGCACGCTCGTGCACGTTGGAATCCCCACCGAGCCTGACAGCGTGAAGATGGTGTGGCTCGCCGCCCAGCGTCGCTCCATCGCCGCCTCCAAGATCGGTGGCATCCGCCAGACCCAGGAAATGCTCGACTTCTGCGCCGCCCACGGAATCGGCGCCGACATTGAGATCATCTCGGTCGATCAGGTGAACGAAGCCTACGAGCGTGTTATCCGCAGCGACGTGCGCTACCGTTTCGTTATCGACGTGGCCACGTTTGCGAACGAGACCCGCGCCGACGCGTAGGCGCCCTGACCGGCGCGGCATAAGCCACACCGGTCGATAAAAAACCCAGGCACGAACTGCCCCGGGCCGCAGATACAACGCGGCCCGGGGCATCCGTCATTTAAGGAGTCCCATGAAGTATGTGAAGCTCGGAACCACCGGTCTGGATGTCTCAGCGCTCGCCCTCGGCTGCATGAGCTATGGCGAGCCGGAGCGCGGAAACCACGCTTGGACGCTGACCGAGGCGACCAGTCGGCCCTTCATTCGGCAAGCCGTTGAGGCCGGCATCAACTTCTTCGACACCGCAAATGCTTACTCGGCCGGGTCGAGCGAGGAAATCCTCGGGCGCGCCCTCGCGGAGTATGCCAGCCGCGACGAGATCGTCGTGGCCACCAAGGTCTACTCGCCGGTCGGCGAAGGTCCCAACCAGCGCGGCCTGTCACGCAAGGCGGTGCTGCAGGAGATCGACAACAGCCTGCGTCGCCTCAACCTCGACTACGTGGACCTCTATATCGTGCACCGCTTCGACCCCTTCACTCCCCTCGAGGAGACGCTTGAAGCCCTGCACGATGTGGTGCGCTCGGGTAAAGCGCGCTACCTGGGCGCCTCCTCGATGTTTGCCTGGCAGTTTACGAAAGCCCTGCGCCTGCAGCACGTGAACGGCTGGACGCCGTTCGTGTCAATGCAGAGCCAGTACAACCTGATCAGCCGGGAAGAGGAGCGCGAAATGTTCCCCCTCGCCGCCGACGCTGGTATCGGTCTCACCCCGTGGAGCCCGCTCGCGCGTGGAAAGCTGACCCGGGACTGGGACCAGACGACAGCCCGCACCGAAACGGACCTGATCAGCCAGGCCTTGTACGCACAGGCAGAGGTCGGCGATCGCGCCGTTGCTTCCGTCGTCGCTGACATTGCTGCTGAACGCGGAGTGCCGCTGGCTCAGGTAGCCCTGGCCTGGGTGTCGGGTAACCCCGCTGTGACGGCGCCGATCGTTGGCGCCACGAAGCCGCAGCACCTCGACGATGCCATCGCCTCGCTCGACCTCGAACTCAGCGCCGACGAGCGGGCGCGCCTTGAAGCATCGTACGTTCCGCGTCTCCCCGAAGGGTTCTAAAGCATCAGCGGATGGACTCGAGCGCGGGGGCATCCGTCTGATCTGTGCGCCAGGAGGCCAGGATGCGCAGCGCGTCGTTTGAGGCGGATGCCGGCTGGGTGCTGTAGACGAAGAGTTGCTGGTCTGGTTCGCCTGGAACAGGGAAGGTCTCGTAGTCCACATCCACCCGGCCCACGATCGGGTGCTCGAAGCGCTTCACGCCGAACGTGCACTCCCACACCCGGTGCTGGCTCCACCACGCGCGAAATTCGTCGCTCTTGACGGTCAACTCACCGATCAACTCGTTGAGATCCCGGTCGTTGGGGTGGGACCGCGCGTCGTGACGGAGCATAGCCGCCACATCGCACGCCACAATGTCCCAGTCCAGGTACAGCGTGCGCGCCGACGGGTCGAGGAATGTCCATCGGGCCATGCTGCGCCCGAGCCCCGAGGCCTTCGTGAAGTCCTTGAGCAGCAGCTTGGCGAGGTCGTTCATGGCCAGCACGTCCATGCCGACGCCGAGCACGAATGCTGGCTGCGTGGTGAAGGAATCCATGATGGTGCGCACCGACGTGCGCACTGCGTGGGTGCGCCGCCGCTGCTGGATGCGGCCGCCGGTCGAGGCGGATAACAGCGAGAACAGGTAGCTGCGCTCCGCCTCATTCAGGTGCAGCACCCCGGCGAGCGCGTTGACAACGGCATCGGATGCCTGCGTCACCCGGCCCTGTTCCATGCGCGCGTAGTAGTCAACGCTCACACCGGCCAGCCCCGCTACTTCGTCACGGCGCAGTCCGGGTACCCGCCTGGCGGGCGCGTGGGGGTTGACCAACACGCCGACGTCGGTTGGCGTGAGTCGCGCCCGGGCCGAGCGCAGAAAATCAGCGAGGGTATCTTTGTCGTCCATCCCTCCAGTATCTCAAACCAACGCACGTCGAAGTGGGAAGGGTCGGCCCGCCTGTTGTCGACCAGGACCTCAGCGCACACGCACGCTCGCGATTGCACAGCTGTTCGCTGGTGTCATCAACTGTACGATTAGGTATTCGTGCAAGTCTGGGTTCTCCAGCGTCTGTCGGGTGTAAAGCTGCACCGTGCCTTCTGTTTCCAGCATTTGATGGATCAGCGCCGGGTCGCCTTCCTTGCCTCCTCCCGAGCAAGAGAGCCACACATATGAAAATGCAGGATCTGACCGCCAAAATCGCTGTTATCACGGGAGCCTCGAGCGGAATTGGAGCAGCAGCAGCGCGCCTTCTCGTCGAGGAGGGTGCCCACGTCATCCTCGTCGCCCGGCGCGTGGAACGGTTGCAGGAGCTCGCCGCCGAACTCGGAGACTCCGCGACAGTCATGCAGGTCGATGTCGCAGATGCCGCCGCCGTCACATCGATGTTCGCCACCATCAAGAGCCGTTTCGGTGGGGTGGATCTGCTCTTCAACAACGCCGGCCTGGGCATCAATTCGCCGTTTGAGAGCAGCGACCCGGATGACTGGAAGTCAATGATCGATGTAAACCTGTATGGCGTGCTGAACTGCACCCAGGCGGCCATCCCTCTCATGCGCGGTCGGGCCGGCGCCATGATCTGCTCCGTTTCGAGCGTCGGTGGCCGCTATGGCGCAGCCACTTGGTCGGTCTACAGCGCGACGAAGTATGCCGTCGTCGGTTTTCACGATGCCCTGCGCAAGGAACTGGGCGAGGAGGGAATCCGCGTGTCGGTCCTTGAACCGGGCGCCGTCTGGACCGAGTTCGGCGAGAACGTCAGCGATGCGCTCCTGACCCGGCGCACCCAGCTGGAAGCGATGCAGTCCGAAGACGTAGCCCAGGCCCTCGTCTTCGCTTTTGCGCAGCCGGCCAATGTACTCATCCAGGAGATTCTCATGCGCCCGGTCAAGCAGATCGCTCCCTGACCTGCTGCCGCTTGGCGGCCGGCACCGTATCAACCGCGGACAGAGTCGATATCGGCCCGGCCTCTCGTCAGCGAACGGGGAGTAATCGCACCGGGTCGCCGCGGCCGACGCTTCCCGGGCGAATGACCTGCGCGTAGACACCGAATGGAATGTCACTCCCGCTCAGCCGGTAGCGGGCGAGGGTCTTCAGCAGGTTCGTGCCGCGAGCGCCGGTGTCGGGCTCCAGGTCGATGACCGCGCAGCGCGGGATGCCGGCGCCCACGAGCAGGCGTGCGCTCCCCAGCTCGAGTTCACGACCGGCCCAGGAGTCTTCCACGTGTGCAGCCGCGTCGCCCGTGTCGATTGTGAACGTCGCCCGAAACCGGCGAGCGTCAACGGTCGTGGCGGCCTCAGCGGCGAGGCGGCGCAGCGAACTCGTCGTCACGAGGGTGACGGAGTCGCCGTAGACCACGCCGCCCGGGCCGTTGACCTGTGCCACAGCGACATCCTTGCCGAGCAAACGAGAGAATACCCGAGCCCACGGCCCTTCGACCACGTGCATGCCAACGGCGCGACCCCAATAGTCGAGGGTGACAGTTTGACCGTTCAACTCGGGCTTCGCGGCAACCACCTGCCCGCCGATGTCGACCGACAGTACCCCGTCGTCCCACCGGGCTTGGCAGGTGGGCAATAACGGATGCTCAACGGTCTTCAACACCCGGCCGTTCGCAAGGTCGACGACCGCGAAAATTCGGTCCCCCGCCGGACCGTGCGCTTCAAGCAGCACGTTGTCGCGCGTCGTGTGTCGGCCGCCCTTGAGGGCCGACAGGCCAATGTCGCGAATCTGCATAATAGTGATCACCCTAACGGCAAACTGCTTCCGGGCCGCGACTCTCAGCCCGCGATGAGCAGAGGCATACCGCGGGCGCTGCCCGGGGGCACTTCCAAACGTCCCGCAGACCCCAACGCCCGCGTGGCGGTTGCGGAGCGCCGGCCGCAATCTAACTGCAGCCGATCAGCGCAGTCGTCGAGCCCGGAGGACAACGTCATGCGTGTGATGTGACCCGGCGCCGGTTGCGACATGGCGCGGCCGGGTCTCGTCGACCTCGACCTGCCAGCTGTCGTCCAACAGTGCAGCGACCTCTGCGGGGCCTACATAGTCGTCAACATGAAAACCGTGGGCCGCGGCCTCCTCCTTCGTCGGCGCGGGGTGATGCACAAAGAGCAGCACACCATTGGGAGCGACCGCCGCGAGCAGCGCGTGCTCGGCGACGTTCCCGTCGGTGCGCAGCAGCGCGGGGTACTGCGCAGAGACGAGATCAAAGGACGCCCGCGGCAGCGCCGCGTCGACCAGGCCGGCGTGTAGCCAGTTCACCGTCACGTTGCGAACGGCGGCCTGGGCTACTGCCCGGTCGAGCGCCACCTGCGACACGTCCAGCGCGGTAACGCGCCAGCCATGTTCCGCCAGATAGAGGGCATCCGCTCCCTCGCCACAGCCGACATCCAGAGCGCGCCCGGCCGGTAAATCCTGCATCTCGGTCAGGAGTGTCCCGTTCGGATGCCCGCTCCACAGCTGTGCCATGTCGGCGTAGCGCGCGTCCCAGAATTCCTCGACCACGCCGGGATCGCGGGGGGCGTGAACAGCACTTGCCGCCTCCGCGTTGTCGTGGTCGGTCTCAGCGTGATCGGGTAAAAACTCGTTCGTGTGCTCCATGGTTCAAGCATCCGGCTTTCACGGGTTTGCGACAACTTCTGATGCCCCCCGGAGCGATCACGGCCAGGTACACCTGACGCCCACAGCAGTCGATTGCTGGTGCAAGTGGCCAGCCGAGTTGCCCTGCCCCCGCCGCTCGGCGCAGACTGGAGGCACCGGATCGCAACTGAGTCTTCCGCCTGTGGCTAAGGAGCTCACTATGACTGAACCGAACGATGCGCGCGTCGGCCTCTACATCGACTTTGACAACATCGTCATCTCGCGTTACCAGCAGCTGCACGGGCGCAATGCTTTCCAGCGCGACGGCATCCGCGATTTCAATAAGTCGAGTGCGGATGCCGACCTCGAGGTCGCCGCGCGGCTCGCCTCCGCCACGGTGGACTTCAACGCCATCATCGACTTTGCCGCATCGTTTGGCACCCTGGTCGTCAATCGTGCCTACGCCGACTGGTCGGTGCCGGTCAATGCGAGTTACCAGCGTCAGCTCATGTCTCGAGCGGTGGACCTGACCCAGCTATTCACCACGACCACCCGCGGAACCAAGAACGGTGCCGACATCCGTTTGGCCGTCGACGTGGTCGAAGACCTCTTTCGACTGCCCGATCTGACCCACGTGATCATCATCGCCGGCGACTCGGACTACATTGCCCTGGCTCAGAAGTCGAAGCGGCTGGGTCGGTTTGTGGTGGGCATCGGCGTCGCGGGCTCGACGAGCACATCACTCGCGGCCGCGTGCGATGAGTTCGAGGACTACGACTCGCTGCCCGGAATTGGCAAAGGCACCGCTACGACCACCACGGAAAGGCCCAAGGCCAGCAGGAAGGCTCCAGAAACTGCCGAGACCGTACCCGACCCGGCGCCTGTCCAGACCCGTATATTCACCACGATCCCCATGTTCTCGCACATCGAGGACGCGCAGTTCGACGAGCCTGAGGTCGGCGACGACATTGACCCACAGACGCTCGCCACGGAGCTCCTGGTGCGTGCGCTGCAAATCGGTCACGCCAAGGGTGACGCCGACGAGTGGCTCAACACGGGCACGATCAAGAACCAGATGCGCCGCATGGACCCGTCTTTCAACGAGAAGCCGTTAGGCTTCCGGTCCTTCACCGACTTTCTCTCCTCGCGCAGCGAGCTGGCCGAGCTGAAAGAGGATGGCCCGCAGCGGCTCATCCGGCTGCGCCCCGAGGCAGAAAGCAGACGCTAAAGAGTCAACTCACTCTGCGCAGCGGATCGGCGACGGGAGAGCGCTGCTACCCCTGCCGCCACGAGCATCGCCACGCCCGCCGCGGCCGTTGACACGGCGACGATCGTCTCGGTGAAGGGGGTCGTGTCGTGCGACTGATAGCCCACGATGGCCGGCGCGATCTGAAAGGTGACGACGATAGTGCCGGGCAAGGTGACGGCGAGCAGCAACAGGCACGCGACGGATGACGCCCACGACACGAGCAGCCAGCGCACGCTCAAGGCGATCAAACCGGCGAACCCGACCAAGCTCAGGAACAGCTGCACCGGCAGAAATTGCAGCGGAGACGGAACGCCGATCAGGCCCGAAACGAGGGCGTGCATGCCGGTGATGCCGAAGGATGCCGCGGTCGCGACGGTGAGCATCCGCTCAAGGCCGCCGTCGCGATGCGCGACCGATCGCGCCACGGCCGTGATGCCCAGCGCCAGCAGCAGAAGACCCACGCCGAAGAATTGCGCGGTCGTGCCGAGGTCTTGCCACGGGTCCGCGGGGTAGGAGTAGTCGAATCGGTGGTCTTCAATCGAGATGTCGGTGCTCGTCCGGGAAGCGCTGAGCACGACCCACCGTTCCAGCGAGGCGACAAGCTGCAGCGCGGCCGCTGCGAAAAACAGCCCCGCTGCAACGAGCGACCATTGGGCCGAAACACGACGGGCACGATGTGTCTGCATGTGGTTATCGGTGCTAGCGATGGCTGCCATGCGCCCAGAGTAGCAACATGGCGCAAGCTTGCAAGCAATTTGCACGCAAGCGGCGGGCATCGACCGTCACCTCGGATTCGCAAGCCAGCCGGGCCCGTCAACCACCTGATATCTCGAATTCGCATGATTGACGTCAGCTTGGCGAAGCGCGTGGCTGTGCACGAGCTCAGCTGATCTGCGACTGCTCCCGCATCCGCCGAGGAGTGAGTAAATGATATAGATTTCCAGCGCACCATGAGTTTTTTGGCAGCTGAAGTGTGGGTCCCGCCGAAATCTCTTGGCGGTCGCTTCCGGAGAACCGAACGCAATGAGCGCTGCGCCCACAATTAATCCCACTCCATCACATGGCGTGTTATTGTCTGAGCCTATGTGAGGAGCGATGTGCACACAGCTATTTTTATTCCCGGTCTCGCCAACGCAACCCGTCCCGGTAAGTCGTTCACCAGAGTGTTCGTGCTCGCGGCGGTGGTACTCCTTGCCGTTTTTGGCTTGACGTTCGCTCCCTCCGGTTCGTCCGCATCAGCCGCGCAAACGATCGCCCAGTGCAACAATGTTGCGAACACTGGCGGTTTGGGTCTGAACTGTGATGTCACCGTTGTTAATAATCTCGACGCCAGCACCGGAGTGGCCAGTTCAACGGTGACCGTCAAGGAATGTCGCGCGGCTGCAAACACTGCTCCCACCTGCACAACCGCGACAACGTCGTATGACGCGCTCACCACATCGGTGAACCAATGCAACGATGCCGCCAATGGCGGAGGGTCCAGCGTGATCTGCAACGTGACCGTCACCAACAATGTGACCGGGGCGGCATCCACTGATGTCACGCCTGCAACGGTCAACCAGTGCAACGGAACTGGTGCGGAAGGCCCCGAGCCGACCTTGAGCTGCGACCCGTTCCCCGCCAGCACCACTAGCGCAACGATCACGCAGTGTAACGGATCAGTCAACGGCGGCGGCGCTTCCGACCGAGTCAACTGCACCGTGACCCCGTCAACGACCAGCGCGCTTCTCCCGGTGTCGATCAACCAGTGCAACGGCACGGCCAACGGCGGCGGATCCGTTGTCACCTGCGCCGCCTCGTTGACCAATATCACCCTCGCCGCCGCGCCGGCGCCAACGGCGACGCCGATCGCGAAAAACACTCTGCACGATTCCAAGACCGACGGTTTTAATCCCGCCCCTAGCGATGACGCGGGCGCTCCCGTGTTTCTCGGAATTGGCGCACTGCTTCTGGCCGCGCTAGTCGCTGCCGCAATTGGCGCGCGCCGAATCAGTGCTCGGCACTAAACGGGCAGCGCTCATCGGCGCATCTGCCCTCCTCTGTGTGATGTCGGTCGGATGGTTTCTTATGCCACCGACCGACTCTGCGCCAACGGCCACGGCCACGGCCACGGCCACGGCCACGGAGTCACCAAAAATTCACCGGGCGGTTCCGGCGACGCCGGCTCCACCCACGGCAGCGTCGTCCACAGAAGTAACGATTGCAGCTTCAGCGCCGCTGCGTCTCCGGGTACCCTCCATCGGGCTCGACGGAGCCGTATCCGAATACACCCAGGCCATGATCGAAGAACGGGGTGGATTTGACCCGTCCGAACTCACCACGATTTCCTGGGACACAACTATTTCCGGCGGAACGGCAGGCACGGACTCGACCAACACGGTGTACCTATATGGGCACTCCGCAGTCGAATCAGCAGTATTCAACAGCCTCAAAGATGTGCCATCCGGGGCCGTGGCGAGCGTTGACACGGCGAATGGCCGTCTGTGTTACGTCGAGCAAAAAACGCTTCAACTGAACAAGTCGGAGTACAAGTACAACGACGAACTCACCGACGCCATCCCCAACCGCCTGGTGCTCGTCAGTTGCTATCGCCCTTTCGACTACAACCCGGACGCGGCCACCGTGCAGAACATCGTCGTTGTGATGCAATTGGATCAGGCACAAACCGTATCCGGCTGCTAACTACCGTCGACCCGATTACCGGTCGGGTCGTCGGCTCTCGGGAGAATGACCCAGAACGAGAGGATGGCAAGGCCTGTTGCGCCGCCCGCGATAAAGCTAGCCGCTGCACGACGCCGGCGACCGAGAGCCCGTGCCCGAGGTAGAAGTTGAGGTAGATGATGATTAGATCGTGATAAACGTCGGTGAATCTAGTCTGGAAAGTCAGCGGCAGGAAAAGCCAGTGATTATTTGGGTACAAGTCTGCGTAACTCGGAGCTCTTGAAGGGTGTCGCCTTGATTACGGTCTAGGCGCTCGACAGTCGATTCGTCTCGACCGATCCTGGGATCCACACCCGATGTCTCAGCTGTGAGCAGATGCCAGTGCTCGTGGGCGAATGGGTTCCGACGATGTGTTCATGGAGCCTCACATAAGGCGGTAAGCTCTTACAGTTGTCTTCCGCAGGTTTTGAATATTGAAATCGCTTTGCGGAAGCGGCGGGCTGTGGCGCAGCTTGGTAGCGCACTTGACTGGGGGTCAAGGGGTCGCAGGTTCGAATCCTGTCAGCCCGACCAAAGGGCCGTTCGCGAAACTGTTCGCGAAACGGTCTGGTTGGAACAAAAAGAAATCGCTCCTGAGGATTCTCAGGAGCGATTTCTGGTTTAAGCGGGGTGTTCGTGGAGTTGTGTTGGCGACTCGTCGACCAGGGCAGTGTCGCCGGTGGTTTTTTGTGTTTTGCGGCGCGTCGGATTGTTCGGAATGCGGGGAGGCGTGCCCTCTCGGGCGGTAGCGGCGGCGGATGTGGCCGTTTAGGTTCTTCGCGGTGGTCCGCCGGTTTCGTCGCCGTCTGATCGTTTGGGTTTGGTGGGTCGCTTTACATCGGGCGGGTAGGTGTCCGTGTAGGGATTATGGAATTCTCGGTCGCGACGCCGGACGAGCGCGACTGGCGGTTCGCCGTTGACCTGCTTCTTCGCGTCGTCTTTGATCTTGTCGCTGATGAAGGCCGCGATCTTGCGCAGGTTGAAGTTTGTGAGGAGCATGGTGACGATGATTTGGGCGGCGCCGAAGCCGCGGACGCGGCGACGGCTGGCGGATTCGATGTCTTCGGTGCCGCCGCTTTTCACCTGATTATTGAGCGATTCGATGCTGTTTCGGGCGTGGGTGTGGAAGGCGTCCCATTCCTTAGTTCCGTACTCGAATGCTTGTGCGGTGCGGCGGTTCTTGGCGGTGTCGAATGACACCGAGTGTTGAGTGCAAATCTTGTCGGCGAAGTCCGGGAGGTTTTCTTCCTCGACTCCTTTCAGAACTTTCCGGGTCTTGAGGAGCTCGCGGAGAGGGCAGGTCACCGTGGGGCTGGGTCCAAGTGCGGGACAGCGCAGCACGGTGCGGCCTTTGGCATCGGGTTGTTCCTTGACGTGCAGTTTGAACGCGGTTCGGCCCGTGATGCGTGCTCGATATGTTTCGGTGTCGATAACGGCGCCCAGCAGATCCTTGGTGGCGTTCTGCAGTGGTTTGGGGGTGGCGGGGCAGTAGGTGCCGCCTTCGATATAGAGGGCGCCGTGGTCGCCGCCCTGGTGCCCGAGGCGGTCGACGCGGTAGTCCGTAGAGGGTGTGAACCCGAGGTTGAAGGCCGGTTCGTGGAGACGTTCGTCGAGTGAGTTTGCCCAGTATTGCTTGTCGGCGTCGCCGACCCCGGGCTCCAAGCCGAGGGCTTGGGTTGCGCGCATAAGTGAGACGGCTTCCTCGGCAACGCGGATATTGGGCAGGCTCATCGTCGCGGCGACGGCGAGGCCGGGGAACCGTTTCTGTCCGGGGGCTTCGGAATCTACGCGGACGGCGATGTAGAGGTCCGTCGACTGCAAGGCGGCCGCGAACTCGTCATCGGTCGGGAAGGCCCGGTAACTGGTGAGGCTGAGAAAGTGAGCTGTCACGCTCTGCACGTAGCGGTCCTTGCGGACGACCGCGCCGAATCCTGCAAAACGAGCGCCGTCGTTGCGGCCTTGATGAGCGACCTCGTTGGTTCGGGTCCACGACTACTTGATCCGGCTTGCGGCCTTGCCAGTTCCCTTCTTAGCTCGGCGCTTCGGCCACGAACGAATGTGACTGGCTTCGATATCAACGCGCGAATTGCCGCCACTGCCAAAGCCCGATTCGAACTTGCAGGCGTAAGCGCAGACATTTTCGCCCGAGATTGGCTAGCTCAAGACACCGGACCTGAGTGGGATTCAATCTGCATTGAGCCACCGTTTTCCATCAAATTGACGGAAGAGCAACGTCAGGCAAACCCTGGATTTCTTTCTCGCCCCAAATCAGACATGATCTGGGTGCGCAAAGCCGTTGATTCGCTAACTCCACGCGGAGTGGCTGTTGTGATGCTCCCTACTAGGACACTTCACTCGGACCAGGATGCTCATTTCCGAATGAATCTGCTGGAGAAGGGTCAGATTGAGGCAATCATCGCGCTGCCCGCGGGGGCTTCGCTGAGTACAGGCATTGAAACCTGTCTGTGGATTGTCCGAGGTGAGCGAGACCCCGACCGATCGAATCGTGTGCTCCTTGTTAACGGCTCAGAGGTATCGCGCGGCGCTGCGTCAAATGGTTTCGAAGCTGGCAAGGGAATTGCAGATTTGGTTTTGCGATGGAGGGAAGATGAAGGGGGTATTGAGCCACCTTCGTGGCGTTGGACCGCGATTGCGGCAGACGTTCTAGCTGCCTCGCGGGACTTGTCGCCCCGCGCCCATCTCCCGTCGGCTCCTAGAATTACGGAACCGCGACCTCTGGCTCCAGTGCGAATGCTCTCGGCGCTTCAACTTGGCGAGTTCAAGGCGGTTGGTCGCCCGCTCTCGATTCCGCTCCGCCCGTTGACACTGGTCTTCGGACGAAACAGTGCTGGCAAATCCTCCCTGATTCAGGCGTTACTCCTCATGCGGCAATCTTTGAACTCATCAAGACTTGCAACGCGGGGAGACGGGTTTGACTTGGGGACTTTCCGAGGGCTTGTTCATCGCCATGACACTGAACGACAAATGACACTGGGAGTCTCGTTTGGTTCTCTACCTTTGATTGATTCGCCCCTAGTCGTTCCAAACCCGTCGTTAGCTCGCAGCATTGATTTGGTCTTTGAGCAGATGCCGTCGGGCACAGCGCGTACATCGCGAGTCATGGTCACTTTCGACAACGAGTCATTTGAGTTCCTCCGCAGTACGAAGGAGGAAAACGCTCCCTTCACGATCTCCGCCAACGATGCAGAACGATTGGTTCGGCTCGCGACGAGTGAGACGTTTACATATCCAACACGAAAACCATCACGCGATATGGCAGTCCGAGTGAGGCGCGCTCTTTCTCGCCTTGATTCAGCACGAGTCGACGTGCCAGCGGTAGGCAACCTCCCTGGCCCGACGGCCGACATCAATCTTGACGCTGCCCGTCAGTCCTCTACCCATGCCGGATTGGAGGATGGAGGGCTACGGCGCGGAACCAACGCGATTGGCGCGGTGACCCAGGAACTCGAAGCGTTGTTCAGAAGGATGGTTTACTTGGGCCCCCTCCGGCAGCCGCCGCTGCGAGTGAATACCCGTCAAGATGCGAACCGTGTTGCGACTGACATTCCCTTCTTCCTCCTGGACAACAGCTCCGAACGTGAGGAAGTATCCTCCTGGATGCGCCGGCTAGGTGTTGATTACGACCTCGACGTCCTGAATCTCGCCA
This sequence comes from Cryobacterium lyxosi, assembly GCF_004403345.1. Classification (NCBI taxonomy): domain Bacteria; kingdom Bacillati; phylum Actinomycetota; class Actinomycetes; order Micrococcales; family Microbacteriaceae; genus Cryobacterium; species Cryobacterium lyxosi. The sequence continues at coordinate 160,188 of NZ_SOGT01000005.1, read as the reverse complement.
ACGCGCCGGGAGCACATGTTCTCGGTGACATAGCCACTGTGGTGTTGAGGAATGAGCGCAAGGGAGTCTCGTTGAGCACCGCTGATGTCGGGTTTGGCGTTTCGCAGGTTCTTCCCATTCTGGTCGAATTATCTGCTAGGACCGAATCCATCATCCTCATAGAACAACCGGAGATTCATCTCCACCCTGCTATGCAGTCAGAGCTGGCAGACCTGCTCATCGAGTCGACCGACGAAGCTGGGCGTGGGAATCAAATCATCGCTGAAACTCACAGCGAGCACATCATGCTCCGAGTCCAACGGAGGATACGGGAAGGTCAGTTCGACCCCGCGCAGGTTGCCGTCCTTTACGTCGATCAGCGCCCAGACGGTTCGGCCTACGTCAAAGAGCTTCGACTGGATTCAAGCGGAGACTTCATCGATGAGTGGCCGAACGGGTTCTTTTCCGAGCGCTTCGATGAAGTATTCAGCGGTGTCATGTGATTGTGGACATTGCTATCGTTCCTAGTGCGCTGACTGATCTTGCGTTCAGTCGGTTGAAGCGGAGTTCGGTTGCAGCGCAGAGAACTGTCAGAGAAACGTTGCTTGCTCACGGTTCTTTGGTGTTTGCAAGTGATGCGGAGATTGGAGAGTTCATTGCCGCCATCAAGAAATCACCGCTGCTTCTATCTCCAGAGCGCGATCGGTGGCTGAACTTTCTGACCTTGCTGAACCAGCAGAAGCGACTTCTGCCGAACTTCTTGCCGTCGGGGTTCAAGCTCTGTGACCTGAATTCCGAGTCGGACCTCGCTGGTCTGAACGGGACGGGGGAGAAAGTGCTCGTGCTGAGCGAAGATCAGTTCGACCGGGTATTTCCAAACAACCCAGATGCTGTCGAAGAGATTCGCGCCGAGATTAGCGCAACCACAAGCGGCGGCCTGGGTGAGGTTTCGGTAATCGACAGTAAGCGCGCATTGGCGGTAGCAGGAGCGCACGCCCAAGGAACCGATCGTGAACACGTTTGGAATGAACTGTTTGCTCCACTTGCTCGTCGTTCCAAGGGCGTCTCTGTCCTTGATCGCTACATGTTTTCCGAGTTGGCGCGTCGCGATAGCGGCATCCACAGTCGCTATCCTCCCGAACATCTGATCTGGCTTCTTAACCACCTTGCAGCAACTTCTCCGGTCGGGACACGTGTCAGGCTGGTCGGGGGATTTGGCGACGAGCGCCGCGTGCCGGAAGAAGCAACGCAGCTCCTGGACCTCATTCTTCGCCAATGGAATGCCTCTCCTGGGGGAATTATTGAGTTGGAGGTGACGCTGGCCAACTGGAGAGTCAACACAGACCTTCCTCACAATAGGCATATTCGATTCGGATCTTTGGGCTACACGCTTGCTGAAGGACTCGACCGACTCCGCAGCCCACGTCTCTGGGACGAGGATGGATTGAATTGGACCTACAAGTGGGATTTCGAATCTACGCAGATGCTGGCCAACCGAGAAACCAGAGTGGAGCAATCCTCGACGGTGTCAAGCATGCGTCGGACTCTGCCATAGGCTGCACGGATTGCGCGTCTGGCTTAGCTGTCTGCCTGAGGAACTCTTTCTTGTAGTCGGCGAAGGGTCTCGACAATAGTCGTGTAGAAATTAGCCCAGTCAAGTTGGGTTGTCGCACCAATGGGCAGCCTCGGAGATCTCTCCAGAACCCCTGAGTCGAACGCCCGCGGTTGGCGGGTTTCAGACACGCTGACATAACCGCTTTTATCGGTCAATTGGATTCTCGGTATCAAGAGGAGGGCCCGTGTCTCACAAGGAAGTAATCATGCCGCTAATGTGCTCGCCGTTTGGATCTCCTGCTGAGGCCTACCGTTCGTAGCAAACGCGATCGCCGTCGCCGCCGTTGCGGCCGAAGGATCGGAAGTACGCGCTGCGATTTTGGGCCTGTGCTCGCGGTTTGGGTTGTCCCGAAATTGAGCTGAGTTTCGGTAGGGTGTGCTCAGCCGGGTTGAGATAGCTCGATTCGGAGTGAGCTAGGGAGAACCGTTGGCAGACGACGAAGACAATAACAAGTCCGATGAAATCACGGACGAGCCGGAAATTCCCATCAAGGAAGCAACTCAACTGCCAAACCATAGCCACTCCGCAACAGACAAGGCGGTGGCGAACATCCTGGCCACTCAAAGGGTGGCGCTCGGGCCGGTGTTCGACAATATGGCTACGTCAGCGGTGCTGGGAAAGTCCCTCGGGCCATTGACCGGATTCTTATCGGAGTTTTCGGCGTCAATCCGCGAATCGCAGAAGGCGGCCTTCGGGCCGGGGTTTGAGAAGCTCTCTTCGATGGCCGGGCTGGGCTTGAATGCCGGGATGGTGAGCGACCTGATGAAGAGCTTCCCGGCGACGCCCGATTTGGGCCTGGGCCTGAGTACCACGTCATTCCTCTCCTCGCTGAGCAGTTCGATGGAGTGGGCGAAGCTCGCAGCGCTCTCTACCAACACGCTTAGCGCGAGCGACTATTTCGAGGAAAGCGATGAGCATAACTACGCGTACTCGGAGGAAATGCGGTCGCCCGCGTCATACTTCGAGCGAGACGAGGTTGTCATCGACAGCTTTGAATCGCTCAACAAGGCGATAGCGCAGCTCATCAAGAAGAACCCTGACCTGCCTCTGGTTTGGCGTGGACAGCAGAACGCCGAATGGGGCTTGCAGAGCAGCCTCTACCGAAAGCTCCAGGAACAGAACGGCGTCATTCAGCCGTCGGGAGACCCGAAGGGCGAGCAGCCGTTCCCGACTGAGACGCAGATGCAGCATGCTGAGGCGCGTCTCATCGAATATGCCCGAGACAACTGGCGTCTCGATGAAATGCACTCCCTGGAGCTGCTCGCGAGGTTGCAGCACTACGGCGCGCCAACCCGGCTGCTCGACGTGACTCGTAACCCCTACGTCGCGGCGTGGTTTGCCTGTGAGGCTGACCCCGACCAGGACGAGGAGGACGCGCGCCTGCTCGTGCTAGCGACGCGACCGATACCGAAGAAAGGCGAAGAGGAGCGTGTCTCTGAGGCGGACACGAGAGTCAAGATTAGCGACCTCCCGCAAACCGCCCTACCGTTCTGGCACTACTTCGTATCGCCGGAGGAGCGTCAACTCGCCGACTGGGGGACAGGTGCCAAACGACGTGTGTGGGTGCCATCCGCGTACGAGTCGCGCATCGCCGCCCAGAACGGCGCGTTCGTGCTCGACGGGGTACCCATCGTTAACTCGAAGACCGCTCGGTCGTTCCTCCGCGGCGCCGCGGGCGAGTATTGGTCGAAGGCTGACCTGCTCGCGTCGTCCTCTATATATGCCAAGACCTACCACCCGAAGCGTGTTGCAAAGTCGAATGGGCCGAACCTCGCACCGACGTTTACTTACCGAATTACTGCGCAGGCGAAGGCGGAGATTCGCGACGTACTAGAGAGCCGGTTTGGGTACAACTTCTCCACGATGTATCCGGATATTTCAGGGGCGGGCCGGTACCTCAACGAGCACTTCGACGACCTCACGGAGTGACGGCTCAACTGCGCCGCCCACCGCTAGGGATGATGACGACTCACACAATGCAAGCGCGCTTCGGAGCGGTAAATGCGGGCTGGCGACGACCCAGCCATCTGATGTGGTGACGCAGGTTCTTGGCGAATGCGTCAGTACGGCCAAGTAGAGAGCCTCACTTCAGCACTGATCTCGGTTTCGAAAGTGTGTGGACTACACGGCCCTTGGGTTTCAACGGCAACGCCAGCATACGAGACACTGCGGGCAATCCGTTCTCCCAGTCGAATGAGCCGGCCTTCCAACCGCGCCACTTTCTGGGCGTACCGCAGCAACGGCGGCGCTAAGTTCAGGTGGGCCGAGGGAACCCTGCTTAGAGCTGCTGCTTGTCAATCCATATGGGGCTCAAAAATTCCAGATGCGCAGCAAGTGCATTCGCCGCTTCTTCAACAAGCTCATCGTGGAAATACAGGACTATGTCCAATCCGGACCATTGGGTGAACCCAGTCCAGTTGAAACCGGTCGGTTCTTCCCTGTCGAGGAAAAGATACTGGTCCCCTGGCGCGAAACGCTCGCGTATTGAATCGACGCGCATGTTCATAGCGTCGTCGATTTCTTCCACGTATCCGCCCCACCAACGGAATTGGTCAGCGTCCTCATCCCAGGTGACAGCGCCAAGTTCAGGGTCTTGTGTGAACGTCAATTCCGCTCCGTCGGGACCTGACACAAACAAAATGTCGCTCCACGAGAACTGCAGCCCACCCGGGACGCGCCATTCCTTCTCATACTCGTATTTGTAGTTCGGTCTGTTTGGAGAAATGAACGGAGAACGGTTCCAGGCGTCGGCGTTGACGTCGCCAGCGCGTTTGGCGGCAGCTATTTCCCGCTCGATCCTGCAATAGTCACGGGAGTCTAAGTCCAAGTAGATGACTTCTTGAGCGCCCTCATTCTTGGCGAAGGATTTGCTAACTGCAATGCCGTACTTACCCTTAGCGCGGGCAACACGGTGCAGGTCCCCGATTGGGAGCTCGGTAAAGCACGCGGAGAGATGTCGATCACCAACAGCACTCCAGACAGGGAAGAATCCGAACTCATTCCTGGCTTCGACTCGACCTGTCAAGAGGATGCTGACCAGGTCTTCGATGTTGCTGGTGAAATGAACCAAGTGATCTTCGGTAGAAGTGGACGTTCCGAGTGCGCTCACCCTGGCTGTATCAGTCACAAGGCAGTCTTGCATATTGAGCGCGGATGACAGCTCCCAACCGTTGTGGCGCCGTTTGATGGCGCTGTGTTTGTTCTATACAGCGCAACCAAGGGCATGGCCCAAGGCAGTTCGAGGTCATCGGACGGCCGCTGCGGCATTAGCAATGCACCAGAATGGCAAGGACGAGGGGTAAACAATTGATGGACGAAGACGCGACAACTTGGACGTGGATGTCGGACGACCCTCTGGACAGTCCCGGCGACGATCCGAGGTCGCGCTACTTCGACAGGACGGCATTCATATCAACGACAGCGGCCGCCATTCAGGCCGCTAGCCTTCAAAGTAGATCGTCGGTGTTTGGACTTATCGGAGCCTGGGGTTCAGGCAAGACAACGATCATCTCGTCCCTGGCGGCGCAGTTAGAGTCTTCCCAATGGCGAGTGCATCATTTCAATCCTTGGATGTACTCTGACGCCGAGTCTCTGAAATGGGGCTTCTTTTCCGAATTGCGCGAAGCTGTCCCGCCCGGCGACAAGTGGAACGATACGCGAAACAATATGGTCGGCTTTCGAGACTCCATTGTGCCGCTTGCAAAGCTTGCAAGCGCGTTTGGGTTGAATTTGGGAGGTGCGGCCGAGCATCTTTTTGATCCCGACCGGTTGAGCGCCACCAAAATGCGGGAAAGAGTCTCAACTCAACTTGAGGAGCTTGTCGAGCCAGTATTGGTCGTGCTCGACGACTTGGACCGGTTGACGTCAACCGAGCTGCTCGAGGTTTTCAAGCTGGTCCGATTCATCGGCCGCCTGCCGAACGTTTTCTACTTGCTCTGCTACGACGAGGAGACCCTCGTCGATCTGCTGGAAAGTACTGACTTAGTCGGGCAACACAACGACCGTCGAGCTCTCGACTACCTTGAGAAAATCGTTCAGTTGCGCTTCGATATCCCGCCGTTACGGCCGGACCTCGTAGAAACTCTCTTTGAGAGGGCGCTTCGTGGCGTTGTCGCGAAGAGCGGGGCTTCATTGAGCGCTGATGATGAGATTCGGCTGCGCGAATTGCTCCGTTCTGGGTTGATCGAACGGCTCACCACGCCACGGTCAATAAGGCATCTCTTCGCACAGATCGAGGCATTTCTGCCTTCGGTTGCGAATGAAGTAAACACCGTTGACTTCGTTCTGCTCAGTTGGATCCGCACGTTCGAGCCGGGCCTCTACGGCCAGCTTCAGGGCCATCGACACTTCCTCATTCACGGCAACGGGGGGAAGTTTGATTTTGAGTTCGACAAGGCCAAGGCAGTTCTAAAGCGGAGCGATCAACTGGAACTGCTGCTGGGCCAGGGCGGCGTAGCCCCATCCCGCAGGGAAACAGTCGTGAACGCCTTGCAGGGACTGTTCCCGGCCGTCGGGCGCATAGCCAACGGACAGGAAGTTTCGAGTCTTCCGAGGGTCGAGGCACGCCGAATAGCCGACGAGTTCTACTTCGATCGGTATTTCAACTTTGGTGTCCCTGTGGATGACCTATCTGACGCGACCGTTCGATTATCGTTGGCCGGCCTGGAGCACCTGACGAGTCCGTCATCGGCGTTGGTCGAGCTTCAAACTCATCTCATAAGCGACACGAGGCGAACAATTCAGAAGATCGCGCAGGAGCGGGGGCACACGTCAAAGGAATCGGAAGCTATTGGCCTCTGGGCCATTGGCCGGTACACAAGCCTGCCCGAGCAGCACGGGTGGGGAACACCGCGTGACCTTCTGTCAGGGTTTCTCGCTGAACTGATAGTTGACACCGAAGCTGCGAAGTTCCCAGAGCTTGTTCGCGAAGGGTTGGAGAGCGGACCTGAAACCGCCTATATGCTTCTTGACGCAATGCGCTTGTTAGTTGGCCGTCACCTTGGCAGCGGCGATGAGATCCAAGCGTGGAACGAGCAAGGAAAGAAGTTCCAGACTGAGTTGTTTCTGAAGCTCCCTAGCTACGTTGCCGAGATCACGACAAAGCCAGTTTTTGAATTGGACCCCCATGTTTGGCTCGTGATCGTCATCTGGGGAGAATTCGACAACGAGAGCGTGTCAGAGTTAGTCCGCAGACGGCTCAATGACGGCACTTGGTCAATCCTTGATGTTGTGGCACGCTTTGTCGGCAGCACTGTGCCGTCGGGAAGCGGCCCCGACGCGATCGCAACGATCTCGGGGTTCGACCCGAAATGGGCGGGCAACTATATAAGCCTGTCGGCAGTACGCCACGAGCTTGCGCCGCTCATCGAATCCGCAGGCGACACGGAGCCATTGCAGCGAGCGGAAGCGAGCCCCGAAAATCGTCGGGCATACGTTTTGGCCTGGCTCAACGCGCATCCTGACGTGGCCGCGGACGCAACCACGGAGTAGTGGCACCGTCACGCGCCGGCCTCACCCGAATGCCGGCTATCCGCACCGACACTCACCTTTCAGTAGCTTCCGCGGACCGGAGGTCGAAGAGAGACGGGGAGTCGTCGGGCGGGGTATTCGTTCGCGCAGGTGAACCGGGCCTGATCAGTTCCGTCGGAGCCGGTCTGCGGAACCTGCCATGCTGACCAACATGGTAGACACCAAAATGAGCAAGTCCGCCGGTGAACATTGGACCTGTGCGGCGCTCTCCCTCCTTGGCTGGGGCGTCGCGCTCACGCGCGATGGTCTCGAGCGGACGGACATACTCGCCGTGCAAACGACAGGCGTTCGTCGGATGATCGAGGTCCAGGTAAAAGCTGCGCGTGGTCTTGGAGACAAGGTCAGTTGGCCTCTGGGACCCAACGCTCAGCTGCCCTCGATTTCCGACCGCGAATGGTTTGTGCTCGTGATGCTCCCGGACAATCTGGTGACGTCACCGCGCGCGTTCGTCGTGCCCCGCGACCATGTCGCAGCAGCCGCGTGGATCTCGCATATGAACTGGCTCACCGACCCGTCCGCGGAGCCGGGGAAACGCAATGCCCCCGTGGAAAGAGCGCGGGTGTTAGCCCCGGTTTGGAGCCGCTACGAGAACCGGTGGGACCTCCTCGACGCAAGCGCACGCGAAGCCCCGGTGCTACTCCCGCCGGAGTACCGAGATCTTGCCCAAGAACCGCGAGTCGGCCTCCCGCCCCAGCATCCATGGCACTCTGGCATACCGAAATGGTGACAAAAACAGCGACTCGCATCACGACCGGCCAGCGCGAGTCCAGATAGTAGTGCGGGCTCTGCACTATTCTTCTTCGTTCGGGAACCGCCGCTTCTCCGCGGGTAGATGAATATTGAGTCTCCACGGCAGCCTTATTTGGCCGCCAACCTGCATGATCAGATCGAGCTCAGTCTCGTTGCCTTCGAGCCGTGTGGGGACCCAGTCAGACATCAGGCAAAGCCGGCGAGGGCGATTCGACGGGGACTGACGCGAGGCTTGGTGGTGTCCACTCAAGCAGGGGGCGGCCTGTCGTGTGCGAAGGGCAAGGACCGTCGCAAGTGGTGAAATCAGCCGAGCGCCTGCGCCCCCAAAGCCATGGCCGCGAGGAGGTGCGAGAGTTGAGGGAGCAGTAGGATCAAAGCGCGTCCAGTCAGCGCGAAACCAAGGTAGCGAAGATCACCGCCCGCTGCAAAGAGGCTTCGGTTATCGCCGCGTCCCGTCGGGGCGCCTACGTCGACGCCCATGATGTCGTAGGGATCGAATAAAGTTCCGATTGTTGAATCTGAGGGGGATGCGCTTTGGCACTAACTACGTCGCTTGCGGGCCGGGTACGCAACACTACGCTGCCGAAAACTCACGCCCTCCTGCCGCTGTTCGAGGCCGTGGTAAACGGCATCCAGTCGATCGATGCCAGGCATGCCCAAGAACTTGGACGAGGGCGTCTCACGGTACGGATCCTCCGCGAGCAGCAGGCGGCATTCAATCTCGAGACGTCCACCCCCGGCCGCGCGCCGCTGGAGCCTATTACCGGGTTCAGCATCCAGGACGACGGGGTGGGCTTCACTCCTCAGAACATGGTTTCGTTCGAGACGCTCGATAGCGACTACAAAGCGGGTATGGGTTGTCGTGGAGTCGGGCGCCTACTGTGGCTCAAAGCCTTCGACCGGATCGAGGTCCGGAGCGCATATTACGACGAGGCCGACGACTTGCAGGTGCGGCAGTTCAAGTTCTCGGTAGCGCACGAAGTGGAGCAGGACGGAGCTCCTAGCGGCTTCTCTGACTCAGGTTCCACGGTAATTCTCGACGGTTTCAAAAAGGCTTTTCAGCAGAGCGCCCCGAAGATGGTCGAAGCCCATCGCAAGGGAGATGTTCGAGCACTGCATCTGGTACTTTCTTCGGCCAGGCGGTGCGCCTGACGTATACGTGACCGACGGAGATGTGTCGGTCCTTCTCCAGAGCTATCTAAGAGAGCTCGAGCACTCTGAAACGACCTCGTCGATCGTGGTTGACGGGCACAGGTTCAACATGCTCAACTTGCGGCTCAAGACCTCCGCCCGCAACGCCACGCCACGGCTGTATTGGTGCGCCGCGAATCGCGTCGTGAAGGACGAAAATATCTCCGGCAAGGTGCCGGGTCTCTACGGCCGGCTGACAGGTGGGGATGCGGACGAATTCACCTATGTCTGCTACCTCACATCAGACTTCCTCGACGAACACGTTCGCTCCGACCGCACGGACTTCGATCTGCCCGAGCGAATCCCCGGGGAAAACCCGGTCGGCGAGCCGTCCCTCGACGACATCAGACGAGGCGTCTTCCAAGAAGTCGCGCGGGTGCTGTTGGAACCTCTGTCGGCTGCCCAACAAGCAGGTAAGGAACGGGTTCATCAGTTCGTGACCACGAAAGCGCCAAAATATCGCCCGCTGATCAAGTACATCGAGTCCTCCGGCATTACGGTCGACCCAGGAATTAAAGATCAGGACCTTGAGCTCGAACTCCATAGGCACGTTCAGAAGATCGAGGCTGCGGTGTTGGCTGAGGGGCAGGCCGTGTTCGCTCAATCGAGCGGCGACAAGCCTGAAGGCTACGACGAGCGCCTTGCCAAGTACCTCGAGACGGTGACTGAGTTCAACCAGTCAGACCTGGCAAACTACGTATCCCGGCGGCGGACGACTCTCCATATTCTCGAAAAGCTCATTCAGTCCGACGCCGAGGGCAAGTATCCCCGGGAGGAGTCGATCCATGAACTGCTCTTCCCGATGCGGAAGGACTCGAACGAGGTCGGGGCGGATGCCTCGAATCTCTGGATCCTTGACGAGCGGCTCGTATTCCATGACTACCTCGCCTCTGACAAGACGTTCAAGAGCATCGTCATCGCGGAGGATGATTCGATGAACAGGCCCGACGTGCTCGTGACGCGCGTCATCAGGCCAGACGCGCCGGTACTCGCAGCCGAGGGCAAGAAGATGCCGTTGCAGTCCATCGTCATTGTGGAGCTCAAGCGTCCAATGCGCAACGATGCGACTGAGGGGAAGAATCCCATAGAACAATGCCTGGAGTACGTCGCGCGCGTTCGGGCAGGTACCGCGAAGACCGCTACCGGACGCCCCATTCCATCGACGGATGACCCGCCGGCATTTTGTTACATCATTGCGGACCTCACGCCGACGATGGTGAATCGTTGCAAGTTGTCCGGCCTGACCATGACGCACGACGGCATGGGCTACTTCGGCTTCATCGAGCCGTACAAGGCCTACATCGAGGTGATGAGCTACGACCGACTTGTCAACGCGGCGACGGAACGGAACCGAGCGTTCTTCGACAAGCTTGGGCTGTCGTCGAGCTAACCGGCCCGCGAATCGGTCCATCGAATGTCGGGGTGGTTCGAACAAGCTGGGGGTCAGCTGGCTATGAGGACTTGTCAGACGGGATGAGCCTCGGAGACGAGCTACTCAACGTCGGTTCGTCGGGATCGTTCACATTTGTGGCGCCAGCCCTGCTCCTTGCCAGCGCGACACGGTCGGGAGCCTACAAAGGGAACCTCGCCGGAATCCCAGCGCGGCCATCTGTGCACAATTAGCAGGACACCGAAATCTGAGATCAGGTGCGCCGATATACTCGCACGACAGAGATGAGAGGTGTGCTCGTGGGGAACCTCGGCATTTATCAGACGATGACGACCGTCATGAAGGCGATGGGTGGGCCAGCAAAGGCACTCACGCTTGGTGTGGCCGTCGTCGGCACCGCAGGCTATGGCGTGATCCGCCTCGGAGAGTTTGGCGGCAAGAAGCTTTTCGAGGCTGCAAAGGCCACCCTGGCCAACCGACGCGCCAGGTCAGAGGTGATCGAGGAGGTCTTCACCATCCACACCGACGGCGTGGATGACGATGGGCTTGAGTTCAAGGCTGGCGGTCAGTACAGAGTCCTCGAGCAAGATGGCGACGCGGTTCTGATCGAGTTGTTTGGTGACGACGATGGGCACTATGTCTCTGGTGCGTTCCTGGCCACGATCTCAGACTTCCCAGCAGGGCTGCCGACTGCAGACGAGTAGGCGCTCAACGCAGGAAGACCCCGGCTGCCCAGTTGAGCGTCACGGCAAGAACCGCACGAGCGTCTCACCCGCGTCCTTACACATGCGCGCAAACTAACCGTGCTGCTCGGCAATCCAACGGTGGCGGCGCCCGTTGCCGACTCGGGGATGAAGGTCACGGAAAAACGGCTTTCCACGACGGTCTCATTTTTGTCGCCGGCATGAGACAGCGCATGCCATCGTTTGCTGCTCTTGCGATCGCGAATCCCAAGTTGACTGGCCCCACTAAGCTTCGGCCATGCGTATGCCCCGGACCCGGACACAACTTCGACTTGAGCGTCTCGAAGCGAAGATCGACCAACTCACTCTGATATCAGAAAGTGCGCAACGCAACTCCAACGAAGCACTGTCACTTATCAGAGATCTGGACCATGCTGCGGGCGCCAGCAGACCTCGGCATGTCGTTTGGCTGGTGATCGCTTTAGTTGCCTGTGTAGTCGGCGCGATTACTTTTACCAGCCTTGGAGCTCAAGCATTCAACGTCCCAATCGCTTCATCCGACGGCTTCGGATCAATTGACGTTGCTTGGGGTACGGATATGCCCGAAGTAGGTGAGTTTGAGAAGATAAACGAAGTGCAAGCTTGGGTTGAAATCGTCACCGACGAGGGCTTTGATCGCACATCGATCGACGTTCGGTTTCCGCCCGAATCCGCAGGACGTGATTTTCTCATCGTACTGAAGGGATTTGCCCAGTTTAAGAAGTTCAGTGAGTCGAGCTATCGCGTGGTGACGAGACAGTGCGAGGAGCTTCCCGGCATTAGCGAGGATTGCCAGATCATTTCTGGCACTATTCCCACCGGGCTTCCCACAGACCGTTTTGCAGGGGGATATTGTGTATCGCACGCCGAGGGTGAAGCTAGCCCCCTTGTCTCTCTCCATGGCGAATCCAAAGCTATTGAGGCTACAAATTGGGCCTACAACACCGTAAGTTCTCCGAGCATCTGGGGGGAAAAATTTGCACTCCGCACAACCACCTACCAAACAATTGATCTGGGGGCAAGGTTTGCGTTTGCGAACCTAGATGGTTGCGCAATCATCCTACGTTCCATAGTGAGAACGACCGTTGAAACAGATCCGGTTCAAGAGGACCTTCTGTCAGACACATTCGTCAGGTCGGGTGACAACTTGGCCGGAGTGTCTACGATTGTAACGAAAGACCGCAATGCGGATTCGATAGGACAATCTTTTCTGGCCACCGGTGCCGTGTTCGCCGGACTAGCCGCAGGTCTCGCACCGGGACTAGCATCTTTGGTTCGAAAAAGTCGTTCTGGACGTCGACGATTTGCGGCGGGTCCTGCACCTGCACCCGCACCATAAGTCGGTGGCCGCGGACGGTCCCATCCGAAATTGCTAGACACTCGCTCGGTCTGAATTTATCCCGCGAGTCGGGCTCCAACCCCACCAAATGGGGGCACTCTGGCATGCCGGAATCCTGACGGAGAGCAGCGACTGTCTTGAGTGCCTTTCGAGGCGATCGTAAGAAGTGGAGGAAATTGATGCGGGATGCGGAGGAAAACGGCTCTCGTGGTGGCACGCGATCCGCGCCCTGTTGGGTTTCGCGAACAGCCCACCAAAAGTCCCGGAAACTCAAGGGTTTCCGGGACTTTTTAGGTTAAAGAATTGATCACACTATCGAAAACCTACGTTTTACCCGTCTCTGGACGCCTTTTACCGGCCCTGCCGTACGAGGTGCGCAGGTCAGTATTAGTCGTCTTTGATTACCTAGGTGCGCCTGGTGCACCTACGGAATATGAACACAAACGAAGCAGTCTCTGTCTCACCCGTGGCGTTGGAGCCCCTGATGGATGTCGCCGAACTGGCGAACTACCTCGGCATCCCTATCTCCACCGTCTACGACTGGCGCGTGCACGGCAAAGGGCCCGCTGCATATCGGTTCGGCAAACACCTCAAGTTCGCCATCTCCGACGTGCGCGCTTGGATGGCCCAGCAGCGCGAGCCGTCTGTACTGCCGAGTGCCACCGATCGGCGGTGAGCTGATGTCGCGGCCGCGTCTAGTGATCGGCACGTTCGGTGACATCACCGTGCGGATCATGCCGTCGGGCCAGTTCATGGCTCGCACCATGTATCGAGACTGGGACGGTCAGGGCCGCCAGGTGCAGGCCACCGGGAACACGGCCAAGGCCGCTGAGCGAGCCTTAAAGGGCAAGCTCTCTGAGCGGAACCTGCTGCAGCCCTCGAACGGTCACCTGACTCCAGACAGCCCGTTCCCTGACCTGGTGAAGTACTGGCTGGACGACATCGACGCGGAAGGTCGAATCTCCAAGACCACCCGCAATCTGTATGAGCGCAACATGCGCACGCTCGTACTGCCCGTTTTTCAATATCTCACGCTTAGAGAAATCGGCGTCGTTCGCTGCGACCAATTCATTAAGCAGATGGCGAAGCTCTCCTACAGCCGCGCCAAGCAATCGCGTGTCGTGCTGCGGCTGGCGCTCGAGCTGGCGGTGAGGCACGAGATCCTCCCGACCAATCCCATGGACCACGTGGCCCGTCTGCACCGCGAGCCGCACATTCCCGACGCGCTCACCGCGGTTGAGGTGAACAAGATCCGCTTGGCTTCGATTTTCGAGGCACGCGCAGGACTTCGTCCGATGTCGAGGCTCTACGTTCACCTCAGCGATAATCCCAAAGCGGCGATTCTGGCAGGTGCTCGGAGAGGAGCGCCGGTTCAGCTCCTGCGAGTCGACCCGAAAGGCGCGAGCGGGCTGGTCTTCGTGGGGGCAAACACTTGGCTTGCGACTGCGGTGAAATCCACGGGACTTTCAGTGATGACCGTGGTGGAACAGGTCGCACTTGAAGCCGAGGACTAGAGTCCGGCGTATCGAAGTCTTGGCCCACGGACATGCTGTCAACTGCCGCGTCTGGTCCGATTTGGCGACGGTCCCAGCTCGCTGCGCCGTTAGATGACCCCACCACCGCGACGTCGGGTGCGCTAGGTTGACACTCATGAATTGGGAGCCGTATTTCTTAGGACTTGCTGCATTCGCTGGCACGGTCTTCGCAGTAACCCTGGCTGCACGACAAATCGTGCCCCACGCCTTCATGCCCACAACTCAGAGCGATGCCCTTCACAGCGATGCAACCCTGGTGGCTAAGTGGGATTCAGTCGCCGTCACGTACGAGCTTGCCGCCAGCGCGATGTTCGCAATCGCGGTCATAATCCGGGGTTCGTTTACAGCCTCGGGACTCGTGGTACTTGCGGCCGCGCTTGGCGGATGTCTCATATACCGTCACGGCCGCGCCTACCTGAAGCTACGTCGTTCTGGCACCGAGAATCTCACGTGGAAAGATGATGCTTGGGCGGCCGCAAATGTCCTGCCCCTGTCCGCCTATGTCCTAACGGCGTCGCTCTTCGTGTGGGGAGACTTCTTTGGGCACGCATCCGCTGAGCTCCTCGCGGCCGCGATTACCTGGTTGACGCTTTCTGGGACCTACCAGGCAGTCGCATGGTACGAACGTTCGTGGGCTAAACCGCCGGCGGCGAAGGAGGCCTTGTCTCCCGTGTGACTGCGTGCAGTGGGTGCGGTGCGCTGATTGGTGGGACGAACTAGGGTTTTGTCTCTCTCAGGGTCCACCGCCTCGAGCATTATCGCAGGTGGGAGTCCAGAGATACCGCGGGCACCATGTTCACATTACGACTGGCTCGGGACGGAGCAGAAACGGTGCGGTCTGTGAACCTTTTCATTTCAAACTTGACGCAATCTTGGACAAGGTATTCGAGGCTGACTAGCTGCATCCGTCCACCGCTCCGACAAGTCGCCGACGGCTCTAAGTGCGCTTCAGGTTTTTCAACCCGTCGATGCCGACGGCGAGCACGATCACGGCCCCCTTCACGATGAGCTGGTAGAAGAACGGTACGTTCATCAGAACCAGACCATTGCTCAGTACGCCAATGATGAGCGCGCCCACAAGGGTTCCGCAAATGCGCCCGCGGCCGCCAGCGAGGGCCGTTCCGCCAAGAACGACGGCGGCGATGGCGTCCAGTTCATAGCCTTCACCGGCCTTGGGCTGTCCGCTTTCGACGCGGGCTGAGAAAATTACTCCGGCCAGTCCAGCACACGCGCCCATGATCAAGTAGACACGCACGAGGGTCCATTTGACCTTGATGCCCGCCAGACGGGCCGCCTCGCGGTTGCCACCGATCGCGTAGATGTGCCGACCGAAACTCGTCCTCTCCAACACGAACCAGAGAATCACGTAGACCAGAAGCATGATCACAACCGGGGTCGGAATGCCGGCCACAGCACCATTACCAAGACCTCGATAGCCGAGGTCGCTGGCGATGAGAGGTTGGGCATCCGTTAGCGAATAGGAAAAGCCTCGAATGTAGGTGAGCGCCCCGAGCGTGATGATGAATGAAGGCAGCCCGAGATACGCGACAAGAGTTCCATTGATGAGACCTGTGATTGCTCCCACGAGCATGCCACCGACCACCGCGACGATGGCGGGGGCTCCCGCGGTCCAAAGCAGCACTGAGCTAACGCCGGTGAGGGCTACGACCGACCCGACGGACAGATCAATGCCTCCCGTAAGAATAACTAGGGTCATTCCGGCAGCAAGAATCGCGTTTATCGACACCGCCCGGGCAACATTTAGCCCGTTATTCACGCTCAGAAAGTTCGGTGCAATCACGCTCATCAAGGCGACGAGCAATAGCAGCACCACGAGGATGCCATAACGGTCCCACAAACTGGCTACGTCCACAGCGGACTCGCGCTTGGGGGACCGCCAAGGTTCCAGATCCGTCTTCTCCGTCAAGGTCATCGTTTTTTCTCCCCCGCGATGGGTGTCTCAGTGCGTTGTTCTTCGATGCGGTACTCATCGGCGGCGACACCGGTGGCGTACATCATGACGTTTTGTTCTGTCGCTTCCGCACGACTAATTTCCTTGGCGATGAGGCCGTTGCGAACGACAAGCACGCGATCGCTGATGCCGAGCGCTTCCGGCAGATCCGATGAAATCATCAGGATGGCCATTCCTTGCAGGGTGAGGTCATTAATGATGCGATAGATCTCCTGTTTGGCACCGATATCGACGCCCCGTGTGGGCTCATCGAGTATCAGTACTTTCGGCTGTACGAGAATCCACCGCGACAGTACGACCTTCTGTTGGTTACCGCCGGATAAACCGGAAACGTTCTGACTGATCGACGTGCTGCGCACCCGGAGAGCCGCTACCTCACGCTCGACGGCATCGCGAATCGCGCGCAGGTTTAGAATTCCACCCGTACCGTAATTGTCCATACTGCTCATCACGGTGTTATCGCGAATCGACATGTCCAAAAACAGCGCCTGCTCCTTGCGGCTCTCTGGCAACAAACCGATGCGGTGGCGAATTGCATCTCGCGGGCTACGCACCGAAATTGGCGTGCCATCGATACTCACCTGGCCGGATTTCGCGCGATCGGCGCCGAAAATCATGCGCGCCAATTCGGTGCGCCCTGCGCCAACAAGTCCGACCAGCGAAACGACCTCACCGGCACGAACCTCGAGGTTCATGGGGCCAACATCCCGGCCATTACCAAGCTCGCTGACGGCCAACACGACTTCACCGGCGGAGCGATTCTCGTGCACGTAGAGGTTATTCACGTCGCGCCCCACCATGTGGTTCACCACTTGGGCAGGTGTGACATCCTCGCGGGCTGTCGTACTCACCCATTTTCCGTCACGCAACACGGTGATGCGATCTGACAGCCGCCACACTTCTTCCATGCGGTGGCTGATGTATGCCAAAGCCATACCGCGTGCCCGCATTTCGTCGACCAGGGTGAAGAGACGCTCGGCTTCGTTCTGAGACAGCGATGCCGTCGGCTCGTCAAGAACCAAGATCTTTGCGTTTTCGGCCACAGCCCTCGCGATTTCAACCAGCTGCTGCATACCGACGCTGAGTCGGCCCAGCGGCACATCAACGGAAATATCTACGCCGATACGGTCCAGCTTCTCCCTGGCCGAGCGCCGCATCTCCTTCCGGTCGAGGACCCCGTGCCGCGTAGGCTCATGCCCCAGCGACAAGTTCTCCGCGATCGTCATTTCGGGAACTGTATTCAGCTCCTGGTGGATGATGGCGATTCCCTGGGCGAGGGCATCCCGCGGATTCTGGATGGTCGTGACCTGCCCGTTGATCTCAATCGTTCCAGCATCCGGAGTATACACGCCCGAGAGAATCTTCATGAGCGTGGACTTACCGGCCCCGTTTTCTCCCATCAATGCGTGGACCTCGCCGGCGCGCAGGTCAAGGTGCACGTTATCGAGCGCTTTCGCGCCGCCGAATCGTTTGCTGACGCCGGTCATGCGCAGTAGTGGTGGTGTCATAGTCCGCAGCCTTAGTTGCTGGTCAGTCATGATCATTTGAGGTCTCGCCCAGAGGGGCGACGACGGCAGGGTGGGCTACCGTCGTCGTGCTGAGTGGTTAAACCCAACCCTCATAGGTTGCGACGTTCTCGCTGTTGACGATGGAGCTCGGCACGAGGATGGTGTCGCTGTCGAGAGTGTCGCCGGCGCGCAGTTGCACGGCCATCTCAAGTGCGGTGGCCCCCAGCAGGTTCGGATCCTGCGCTGACGTCGCCTTGAACATCGACGATGTTGACGACATCTCCTTGACGGCTTCGGGCGAACCGTCGACACCGGTAATCACGATGTCGGACTTGCCAGCCTGCTGAGCCGCCAAGGTGGCACCGAGCGCGGTCGGGTCGTTGACACCGAAGATTCCGACCACATCGGGGTGAGCGGTGAGCATGTCGGTTGTCAGAGTGAGGGCTCGCTCGCGACCGTTGTCACCATTCTGAGTGCCCACGACGGTTACATCGGGATGAGCTGCGAGTGCTTCCTCGCAACCAGCCATCCGATCCTGGATCGAGGTGGTCGGAGTTCCGTCCACGATGAGAATCTCGCCGGCTCCGCCGATCTGCTCGATCAGGCTCTCGCAGGAGAGACGGCCAGCCTCAACATTGTCGGTCGTCACGGTGGCATCAGCATTCTTCGCACCGACATCGACGGCGACGACGGTGATGCCGGCGTCCTTTGCACGCTGCACGGCCGGACCAATGCCTTCCGAGTCGACGGCGTTGATGAGCAGCACGTCAATGCCCTGCTGAATGAACGCATCGATCTGATCGTTCTGCACCGCGAGGTCCTGGCGACCATCCTGCGCGGTGTATGTAGCCCCGAGTGCCTCGGCTGCAGCTTTCACACCATTGTTCATCGACGCGAAGAATGGATTGCCGAGGTCCTGCACCATAAGCCCGACGCTAGTCACCTCGGTGCTCGAAGCCCCGGAATCGCTCGTGACGATCTCATTCGTGCATCCAGTCAATGAGAAAGCGGCGATGGCCAGGGTGCCTGTCATCGCGAAAGTCTTGAGAATCTTCATTGGTTCCTACTCCTTTGTAATGACGCTGCACCTGGCACCAAAGCAGATGCACACATCGCGTACCGATCCGGGCTGCTTCGCCCATATGGAACAATCTCCCGGTCGCCGGGACAACGTTGTCTAGCTTTACTATATACACTGAGACAACGTTGTCTAGTCGAATATGTGTATTAGCCGACATCCAGAATCAGGAGGATTGATGGACGCCACGGCATTTGGCACGTTTCCGCGTCGACCCACCATGGCCGACGTTGCTCGCAGCGCCGGAGTGAGTTTAAAAACCGTGTCCCGCGTCATTAACGGTGTGTCTACCGTCGACGTAGCCATGGCCGCCCGGGTCCGCGACGCGGCCGGGCAGCTCGGATTTCGCGCTAACTTCGCGGCCTCCGCCCTGCGCTCGGGATCGTCGAGCGCAACGATCGGCCTCCTGATCAAGGACCTAAGCAACGAGTTTTATGCCACCATCGCCTCCGGCGTTGCCGAGGTGGCCAGGGCACACCAGACTCAGCTCATCACAGCGCACTCCGGCGAAAATGCCGAAGACGAGATGGAAGCCATCTTTGACCTGTGCCGGCGCCGGGTCGATGGACTCCTCATCGTGCCGACCGGCGGCAACCATTCCGCCCTGCGATCCGAAATCGACCTCGGCATCCCGATGGTGTTCCTTGACCGCAACCCGGTCGGCCTCGACGCTGACAGCGTGGTCATCGACAACTATGCCGGCGCCCGCGACGCCACTTTGACACTGATATCCGAAGGACATACTCGCATCGGAGTGCTCGTCGACACGCTCAACATGCCGACCATGCGGCAACGCGTCGAGGGCATTCATGCCGCATTCGCTGCGGCAGGCCTCCCCTGGGATGACACGCTTCTGTCCACCAACGTGCGCGGCCCCGCGGAAGCCAGCATCGCAGTGGAACGCCTACTATCCCTATCGGTGCCGCCCACTGCATTCTTCTGCGGAAACAACCGATCCAGTATCGGAGCACTGCGCACCCTGTGGGAACAGCGACGCACGGAAGCCCTGGTCGCCTTCGACGACTTCCAACTTGCAGAGCTCATGCCCCGACCCTTTCGGGTTCTCCGCTACGACAACCGAGCGCTCGGCACGTTAGGCGCCGAGCTGCTGTTTCGTCGCATCAGCGGTGAGATCTTCGACCCTGTGACCGTCGTACTTTCGACCGAACTCTGCCCACGTGGCATTCAAAATTTCCAGTGACCGACAAGAAGGAGCCAAAATGACCACGCTTGAGCACCTCAAGAGCAACCAGCCGGCCGACCGGTTCTACCGTGGCGGTAATAAGATTCGCAGCTTCCGCTCCGTTGACAGCGAAGCAGCAACAGGCGATCACGTTCCCGAAGACTGGGTCGGGTCGACCACAACCCTCTTCGGGGATGCTCGGGTCGGTCTCAGCCGCCTCGCGAACGGAACCACGCTGCGCGATGCCGTGGAGCAGCATCCACAGCATTGGCTGGGTCCAAAGCATGTGGCCGCATTCGGCACCGACACCCGCTTGCTCGTGAAACTACTCGACGCGGGTGAGCGCCTGCCCGTGCATGTGCATCCCACGGATGACTTCGCCCTTAATCATGTGGGCACCCAACATGGCAAAGCCGAAGCGTGGTACATTCTCGAGGGCGGCACCGTGCACCTCGGGTTCACACGCGCGATCGAAGCAGAGGAACTTGGCCGCTGGGTGGACGCCCAGAACGTTACCGCGATCTTGGCGGCAATGCACACCGTTGAGGTTCACGCTGGAGACAGCATCTACGTGCCACCGGGAATGCCGCACGCAATCGGCGCCGGCATCTTCCTCATCGAGGTACAGCAACCCGAGGACCTATCTATCTTGCTTGAATGGCAGGACTATGCCATCGATGGCCCCGCTGACGGCCACCTCGGAATCGGCTTCCGGGCTGCTCTTGATGCCACGGACACACGTGCTTGGACGTCAGCGCAAATCAGTGCGCTGGTGGTTCGGGGCGGGGTTAGTGATCACACGCTCGCAGACTCCTCGGCAGAATATTTTCGTGCATCCCGGGTCGATGTATCAGCTCCGACGACATTCGCCGCCGGGTTCAGCGTACTGGTCGTATTGTCCGGGACCGGAATGGTGACAGCGTCCGCACCCGGGGCTCAAGCGATCCCGCTGTCGGCTGGAGATACGTTGCTCCTGGCACACGCGCTGGGGGAATTCACCGTCGACGGCAATCTTGCCGTTCTGCGCTGCCAGCCCCCGGCAACTCGATAGGGGAACCTCACCTGCGCGCGCGATGACGCTTCCCGTACGGTAAACGGACGCGCGGTGCTTCCATGCCCGCGCCTCCACGGCACCATCGACGGAGACGTGAATACCCTCGACGCTCGGTTCACTTTCGCCTGTGGTCAGCCACGACCGCGACCGCGACCACCAGATGCTGGAGTCGGCCACAGAAGCGACGAGGCGCATTGCGTCGACCCTCGGTCCAGACGAGCCTGAAGACATTGGTGACTAGCTCGTTGCCTGCACGTGCAGATCGGTCCCATCTGCACGTGTGCGACCATGAGCTCCGAGCGCTCCGCCGACGCTGAAGGTGTCGCCATCTGCTCACACCTCCATTCTTCTGCGCTGTAGAGCATTGTTTTATAAAAAATAAAATGTTAGCGTTTGTGCAGGCCACACCGAAGTGGCTGACAAAGGGGCACAAATGAGCGGCTTACCGTCGACCGGCTTGAACCAGACCGACTCCGAGATCGATCCGGATGTCGCGGTAACTCCCCCTAAGGAACGTCGCCGTGTACTGATCTCCAGCTTTATCGGCGCGCTCATCGAGTGGTACGACTTCTACCTGTACGGCATTGCCTCCGCGATCGTCTTCAGTCGGCTCTTTTTCCCAGAATTCGACTCCACAATCGGTACGCTTCTTGCCTTCTCCACACTGGCGGTTGGCTTCTTCGCCCGCCCCATAGGTGGCGCCATCTGGGGTCACTTCGGCGATCGCATAGGCCGCAAAAAGATGCTCGTACTGTCCATTATCGCCATGGGTATCGGCACAACGGCCATGGGGCTCCTACCTACCCATGAGCAAATCGGCATAATGGCGCCCATCCTCCTGGTATTTCTCCGCTTGATCCAGGGTCTCGCTGGCGGCGGCGAATGGGGCGGCGCCGTACTCATGGCGATGGAGCATTCCCCCAACAAGCGCGGCTTCTCGAGCAGCTTCCCGCAGATGGGGCTGACCGGTGGAATTCTCCTCGCCAGCGGCGTATTCGCCCTTATGACTCTCCTGCCGGATGAAGACCTGCTGACTTGGGGATGGCGAGTACCGTTCCTCCTGTCCGGCGTGTTGGTTGTGATCGGCATGTGGATTCGACTTGGAGTGAGTGAGAGTCCTGTCTTTGTTGCTGCCCAAAAGAAGGCAGCTTTGGCGGCCGCCGTCGCTGAGCGCAACGGCGAGACCATTGCTAAGCAGAAGGCCCCGATCATCGAGGTATTCCGTCACCCCAGAATGCTCATCATCACGATCCTGCTCGTCATCGGACCGTTCGCGGCCAGCGCCGTATACCTTACTTTTGCCACGGCGTATGGCCTTCAAGTCGGCTTCACCGCGGCCCAGATGTTGACGGCAACAATGATCGCTGCGGCCGTGGGCTTTCTCGGCCAGCCGGTGTTTGCGACCTGGTCCGATTCCATCGGCCGCAAGAAGGTCGTGGGTTGGGGACTCGTGCTGCAGTCGATCAGCGGCTTCTTTCTTTTTGAGCAGATGAATCAGGGCAGCCTGATCGGGATGTATCTTGCGATGACCTTCGCCGCCATCGCCCATGCCATGTGCTACGCCCCCCTAGCCGCCTGGTTGGGCGAGTTGTTCCCCACGCACCTGCGATATACCGGGTCGTCGATGGGCTATCAAATTGCCGGATCTCTCGGTGGCGGACTCACGCCGGCCTTCTGCGTTGCACTCCTCTTGTGGTCTGGAGGAGCACCGAATTCGATCTTTATTGCCATCTTTATGTGCGCCATTAGCTTGCTCTCGCTCATTGGGGTTCGCATGGCCAAAGAAACCTACAAGTCAAAGCTTTAACCGATACTCACGCTCTCACGAGCAGAGGAGAACCATGACAATCACAGAATTCCAAACACAGGCCGCAACTCAGGCAGCATCAAAGCTCGGTGTGATCGACGTCGACTTCCACCCGATGCCCCTGCCCACCGACCCCCAGGTCGCTAAGCACATCCCACAACAGTGGCGCGATTACATCAGCCGCTACGGTCTAGGCGCCATGGGCGGCGGCGTCTTCCCGTCCCAGCGAGAGTTCACGCATCGACTCGACGCCATCGATACCAACGGCCGAGTGGGCCTGGACCCGTTTCTCGCGGTAGAACAGGTATTGGATCCGTTCGACATGACCGCCGCCGTACTGACGTGCCCTCAGGCTTACATCATCACAAACGGCGGGGCGAATATGCCCGAAAATTTGGCCAAGTCGGTGTACAGCGCCTACAACAATGCTCTAGCGGAGACCTGGTGCGGAGCAGATGACCGCTTCCGCGCTTCCGTGACCGTCGCGCGCGATATCCCCGGTGGTGAGAAAGAGATCATTCGCTGTAAGGAGGGCGAATCTGGCGACAAGTTCGTCCAGGTACTGATCTCCCCGTCCGGCCAGGATCCGATCGGTAAGCAGCGCTACTGGCCGATCTTCGAGGCCTGCGAAAACTACGACATCCCAATTTCGTTCCATGTTCCGGGCCTCGGGCGCCAGCCCACGGGCGCCGGGCGGCAGAACTTTTACGCAGAGACCCACGCAGCATTCGGGGTGCTGCCCTTGGCCATGCTTCCCAGCATGATCTTCGAGGGCGTTTTCGACCGCTTTCCGAAGCTCAAGGTCGCTGTCCTCGAGATGGGCTGGGACTGGGTCGTCCCGTTCAGTTGGCGTCTCGATGCCACCTGGAGCATGCTGCGCGATGAGGTGAGTCACCTACAGCGCAAGCCGTCCGAGTATTTAAAGGAACATTTCTGGTTCAGTACCCAGCCTCTCGAAGAGCCGGAGCGTCCCGACCAGACCGAGGACGTCTTTCGAATCTTCGAGGAGTCCGGTTTCGGCGAGCGCCTCATGTTCTCCTCCGACTATCCGCATTGGGACTACGACTCCCCCTACGAATCCGTACCGGAAAGCTTCCCCGAAGCCCGTCGCCGCCGCATCCTTGGAGAAAACGCGAGCAAGCTCTACGGAATCCCGCTTCGGGAAAACAGCGGATTGCCGTCGCCGACGGCCGCGTAACGCTATGTCGACACTGAGCGAAAAGATGGCGCAGCGCCGCATATCGGGTGTTCGCAACTCTGACGATGCGCGACGCGTCGCGAGAAGGCAGCTTCCCCGGGCGATCTTTGACTACGTAGACGGCGGCGCGGAAGACGAAGTAACTCTGGGATGGAATACTCAAGCGTTTCGTGATCTCGCGTTTGAGCCTCGCGGTGGAACCTGGATCGCAGACCCAATTCTGCGAACGAAGGTGCTCGGCCTCGATCTGTCGATGCCCGTGCTGACCGCACCCTGCGGCGGCATGCGGTTGGTGCATCCAGATGGCGACATCGGCATCGCGGCAGCCGCATCGAAAGCCGGAATCGCACACGTGGCCACCTCCGCATCGGGCTTTTCTCTCGAGGAGATTGCGCAGACTCCTGGACCGCAGTGGTTTCAGGCCTACCGTTTCTCCAATCAGGAGGCAATGAAGACGCTCATCCATCGCGCCAAGGCCGCCGGTTTCGAAGGTCTCGTCGCAACCATCGACACGAGCGTGGCAGGCAATCGAGAGAAAGACTTTCGCAACGGCTTCAGCTACAACATGAGCATCAACCTAGCCAATGTCGTGAAGATGGCACCAAAGATGGCCTCACGGCCGGGCTGGGTCTACCGGTTCATGCGCGACGGCATGCCCTTTCAGCTACCTAACACCGCCGACCTCACCGTCGACGGCAAGCCAATGGAGCTCACCGAGATGACGCGCGTCGGCAAGGACTCGCACTCCCCCTCGTGGGAGGACATCACCTGGATGCGCGCGAATTGGGATGGCCCACTGATCGTCAAAGGTATCCTCAACGTGGCCGATGCCGAGCGAGCCAAACGCATCGGTGTCGACGGCATTATCGTGTCCAACCACGGCGGTCGCCAGCTCGACGGGGCCCCCGCCACGATCAACGTTTTGCCCAAGATCGCTGAGGCCGTCGGGGACGACGTCGTCGTGATGTTGGACAGCGGTATCCGACGGGGCAGTGATGTCGTGAAAGCTTTGTCGCTCGGAGCCAAAGCAGTTCTCATCGGTCGCCAGCCAGCCTGGGGGCTCGCGATCGCCGGGGAGTACGGGGTAAGCCACACCCTCGAGATTTTGCGCACCGAAATGATTCGAACCATGAGGCTGCTCGGCTGCCCATCGGTCGACCACCTTGACCCCACGTGGGTAGCTGAACGGCCTTTGGGTCGCATCGTTGCCACACGCCAATGAGAAAGCGAATCTGCAGATGAATCAGGATGTCCGCCGTACCAAACGGCACCAGAAATACGTGGTCGGTCGCGTCGACGAGTTCCCTGAGAGCGGACGGATGATCGTGGACCTCGGGGGTCGCGAGATCGGGATCTTTCGAATCAAGAACAGGTTCTATGCCGTGCTCAATCGCTGCCCACACCTTGGAGGGCCGCTAGTCAAAGGCCAGCTCGTCAATGCGGTCACCTCGACGGGCCCGGGCAACATGACTCTCGACGATTCGAAGGACCTCATCACCTGCCCTTGGCACAACTGGGAGTTTGATATCAAGACCGGTCAGTCATTCTGGAATCCGGCGCACCTAAAAGCTCGGCCCTTTTCGGTGGGCGTCGAGGCGGGTAGCGAAGTGGCCGAACAGATCGAGGCCGGCGCTGTCGGACTGATCAAGGGGCCCTACAAGGCAGAGACGATCGAAGTGGCCGTGGAATCGGACTACATCGTACTGTTCACGGTGCCTCAAGCTCCCGGCCTCGTACGGAATGACGCCACGGCTTTTCACCCCTGCGGCTCTCCGTCAGCCGCCACTAACAAAATGGAAGAAGTCATCTCATGACAACCGCACTCCTCGCGAAAACCGAAAGACGCCAGTTCTGGACGGGTTCCGTCATCGACTGCGATGTGCATGCCAACGTTCCCACTATTGAGACTCTCTTCAACTACCTCGACCCAGTCTGGGTCGAGGGCACCAAAGAGCGCGGATGGCACGGCCCGACCGGACCGCGGCTGAGCTACCCACCGGGAGCCGCAACAACGGCTCGCGAGGAATGGCGCCCGGCCAACCAGATGCCCGCTTCTCAGTTGTCGTTGCTGCAACAGGACATCCTGGACCCGTGGCAGGTTGATCGAGCGGTTCTGAACTGCTACTACGGGATTGACTCGCTGCGGCACCCCGATTGGGCTCCTGCCTTGGCGAGCGCGGTGAACGACTGGATTATTGCGGAGTGGCTTGATAAGGATCCGCGGCTCGCAGCATCCCTCGTCATTCCGGCCCGAGACCCCAGCGCGGCCGCTGCCGAGATCGATCGGGTCGGCTCCCATCCGGGCTTCGTGCAAGTCATGCTGCCCGTTCGGTCCGAGCGCCTGTACGGGCAGCGCATCTTTTACCCCATCTTCGAGGCCGCGACCCGAAACGACTTGGTCGTCGGTCTGCAATGGGGTGGGACGTCAGAAGACGCGCCCTCGCCCACCGGCTACGCCTCCTGGTACGCCGAAGAATACGCGGCCGAGACACAAATGTATCTGGCGCAACTCACCAGCATGGTGTTCGAGGGCACGTTCCAGAAGTTCCCGACGCTGCGCGTCGCGGTAATGGAGGGTGGCTTCACTTGGGTACCGATGTGGGGGTGGAGTATGAACAAGAAGTGGAAGGGCTTGCGCCGAGAAACGCCGTGGGTTGATCGGCTACCGATGGACATCATTCGCGACCACGTACGTTTTTCCGTGGCGCCGGCAGACCTCGGGCCACGGGAGCACTCCCAGCGCATCATCGATTGGCTCGGCTCTGATGACCTGCTGATGTTTGCCACCGACTACCCGCACCGCCACGACGACCGCATCGACGAGCTTCTCGATCTGGTGCCCGAGACCATGAGACCGAAACTCATGTCGGAGACGGCCCGGGCGTGGTACAAACTGTGAGCCCCGCGGGAAACATTAACTTACTCAAAGCGAAAATACTTCGCGGCGAGACTGTCGTTGGTCTGTCCTGCGCGTTGGGCAGTGCCCAAATTGCCGAGGAGTTCGCTCTGGCGGAGTTCGACTACATCTACATCGATCAGCAGCACGGTCTGACTTCTCAGGACACGATGATCGAGATGCTACGTGCCATCGCTCGTAGCTCGACGACACCGCTGGTGCGGGTCGCCCAAAACAATGCCGGCCTTATTGGGCAGGCGCTGGATGCTGGCGCCGAAGGCATCATCGTGCCCATGGTAAACAACGCAGCCGAGGCACAGCTCGCCGTCGCAGCATGCCGCTATTTTCCGCAAGGTCGGCGAAGTTGGGGACCCATCCGCGCCAAATATGGCCTCGGCACGGATCCGGCCGCGGTGAATCGTGAGGTGCTCTGTCTTGTCATGATAGAGACCTCCGAGGCACTGGCAAATGTTGATGAGATCGTGCAGACGCCCGGCGTCGACGGCATTTATCTCGGCCCCGCCGACTTAGGCATCAGTCTCGGATTCCCGCCCCTGGCCTTTGAACAGACCACAGATGAGCGGCAACTGGCAGCGATCGAGCGAATCCGGCTTGCCTGCGTGCGGGCTGATCGCGTTATCGGCACCAGCGGCGACCCCCGCAGCATGCGTGCCGCCGGGTTTGGCATGGTCACCGCCGCGATGGACGCGATGCTGATTCGGTCCGCCGTTGCGAAGATCGACCGCCTGGACGCCGTCCTGGCCGGTTCATAAGCACATCACCAAAGATAGAGAGCGATAGATCATGACAATGATTGAAACAGTCCGAGGCCCGATCCCGATCAAAGACATCGGTGTCACCCTCACACACGAGCACATCTTCACAAAAAACCCCGAGCTAGAGCAGAGCTACCCCCATCCCGAGTGGGACGAGGACGCGGCGACGAAGACGGCTATCGACGGGCTAAATGCGCTCCATGCCAAGGGCATCGAGACGATCGTCGATCTGACGGTTCCCGGCCTCGGTCGCTTTATTCCTCGTATTCAAGCTGTTGCTGCAGCGGTAGATCTCAATATCGTCGTCGCGACAGGCTTTTACACTTTCAAGGACCTGCCGACGTTTTTCCAAACCACGGGCCCTGGGCGCATGGTCGAGCGAGATGAACCGCTCGAGGAATTCTTTATTCGCGACATCACAGTCGGCGTTGGCGACACCGGAGTGAAGGCCGCCATGATCAAGGTCGCCACCGACGAGTTCGGCATCACGACCGACGTCGAACGCGTTATGCGCAGCGCCGCTATCGCTCACCTCGAGACCGGCGTGACGATCACGACCCATACGCACGTCGCCCACTACACGGGCCGCGACCAGCAAAATTTCTTTCGCGAGAACGGCGTGCCACTGGAAAACGTGGTCATCGGGCACTGCGGTGACAGCACCGATATCAGCTACCTGCGTGAACTCCTTGACAACGGATCCACTCTCGGTCTCGACCGGTTCGGCATGGAGCAAGTTTTGAACGATGACCTTCGAGTTGACACCCTCGTCGCACTCATCGAACTGGGCTACGCCGAGCAGCTGACGCTGTCCCACGACGCCGGGTTCTTCAGCATCAACACCCCGCCGTCGTGGCGAACAAAGAATGCGCCGAACTGGCACCACGCCAATATTTCCGATCGCATCCTGCCAAAAATTCGCAAGCGGGGCATCGCCGAGGAAACCATTCACCAAATCATGGTCACGAATCCGGCACGCATCCTCGCCGGCCGCCGAGAAAAGTAGGGACTCGAAAATGTCAATGATTACCTATCACCACGAAAATGGCCATTCCGATTTGATTAGGGCGGTCGCCGGTACGTCCGTAATGCGCGCTGCCGTGATCAATGGTGTCGAGGGCATTATCGGTGAATGCGGCGGCCAGGCCATGTGCGCGACATGCCATGTATACGTGCGCGAGGAGTTCCTCGACCTGTTGCCGGAGATGAGCGATGACGAAGAAGAGATGCTGGAAATTACGGCGTCGCCGCGCGACGCCGTGCGATCCCGCCTAGGCTGCCAGCTGAAGATCACGACTTCCCTGAACGAGATCGCCGTCGACGTACCGCCCACTCAGGTGCAGTAATGACTGAGAACATCATCATCATCGGAGGCGGCCAGTCGGGCGTTCAACTCTGTGACTCGCTTCGAACGGAGGGCTATATCGGCGCGATCACGCTCTACGCCAATGAGACGCATTTGCCCTATCAGCGGCCGCCCCTTTCGAAAGATTTCATTGCCGAGGGAGCCGATGCTGTTGCTTTGCCACTGCGGGCGGAGCGTTTCTTTGCCGACCGCGCCGTGGACTTTTATCCGGGCGTCTCCGTCACGAGCATCGATCTCGGCACCAAAACGGTCACCTTGAGCGATGAAACTTCGACAAGTTACACGAGTCTCGTTTTCGCTACTGGAGCGCGAAACCGCACCCTCACGATCGAGGGCTCCAAACTCGCGGGAATCCACTACCTGCGCACCCTTGACGATGCGACACTGTTGCGCAAAGAACTGGCTCAGGCTACCCGAACGGTTGTTGTCGGCGCAGGCTTCATCGGTCTGGAATTCGCCGCGGCCGCCCGCCAGCGCGGGCTGGACGTAACCGTGCTCGAATTCGGCCCCCGACCGATGGGCCGTGTTCTGTCAGAGCCGATGTCCCGCTACTTCACCGAAGCTCACACCCGAAATGGTATATCCATGAAATTAGGCGAGGGCATTTCAGCATTTGCAGGTGACGAAAGGGGACGTATAACCAGCGCGATCGGGACAAGCGGAACGGAGTATCCAGCAGATCTCGTATTGGTCGGCGTGGGAGTAATTCCCAACGACGACCTGGCGTCGGCCGCTGGGATCGACAGCGACAACGGCATCATCGTCAATGCGACTCTCCAGACATCCAACCCAGACGTCTTCGCCCTCGGAGACTGTGCACGGTACCCACACGCTCAGACAGGGACCATGACCCGGTTGGAATCTGTGCAGAATGCGACCGATCAGGCCAAGACTCTTGCCAAGACCCTCACCGGCTACCCCGCCATATACGACAGCCTCGCGTGGTTTTGGTCGCAGCAAGGCCCCATCAAACTGCAAATCGCTGGCATCACCGACGGTCACGACAAGTCTGTCCTTCGCGGCAATCTGCAAGCAAACAAGTTCTCGATCTACTGTTTTCGCGATACAGCTCTGGTTGGGGTCGAATCGGTTAACAGTCCGGCAGACCACATGACCGCTCGACGGGTCCTTACCAACGGCTTTCCAATTAGTCCAGAGCAGATCGCCGACAGTAGCTTCGACCTAAAGTCACATTTGAAAGCACTCGAGATTGCGGAATGAGGCTAGTCGGCTTGCGGATACCAAGGGCGAAGTTGCGCATTATCATCGCGGTGCGTAGCAGTTCATTCCTGCCAGAACGCGAGCGAGTCCAACCAGGCAAGCAGCAAACTGCAGGTGGCCAAAATGTGGTCCCGCATTGAAGATCGGGCACCCTCTGCATCGCCCAACTCGATTCGGTCAATGATCGTGGTGTGACCAAGCCTGTTGACCTGTTCCCAGCCCGGGACGCCATGGAACGCAGAGTCAAATTGCAGCGGCACCAACCGCCGCGCTGAATCGGCGAACCAAAGGAGCTTGGGAGCATCCGCCATGGCATGGACCGCGGAGTGCAACTTGGCGTTCAGGGTAAGCGCGAGGGCGCTGCGGTGGTCCTCCAACTGATGAAGTGCACGGTCTACCTCCCTGAGGACATCAATTCCATCGGGCGTGACTCGAGCCGCCGCTCGAGCAGCGAGCTCTCCCTCTGCCGTAGCCCACATAAAGTAGGTGTCTTGGACATCGTTCCGCCGAATTGGCGCAACGCGAAACCCCCGGTTCGGAGCGTGAACGACCCAACCGTCTTGGGCAAGCAACAGAAGTGCCTCACGTACGGGCGTGATGCTCAGGTTCAGCTTTTCGGCCAAGGGTGCAAGCCGTAGCTGCTCTCCGTGTTGAACCCCACCGGTTAAGATTTCGTCTCTGATTGCAGACGCTACAACATGTCCCAAAAGTTCGCGCTCCGGCTTTACTACGAAGTTCATTCAAATATTTTATCAGATCTGGAACTGACGACGGGGCGTCGCTTCGGGGATCGAATGCTGCATCGTGGTTACTAACGCGGCGGATGAAAAACCACTTCCATCACAGAAACGAGCGATTAACCGGATTCCGCAATTCGTGTCACGTTCTAATGCGCCTCCACGCAGATGCCCACCATTTACCCACCTGAATCAACTCTGACCGACCGACAATGTCCGCGTAAGATCAGATCAAGCGAACCGCCCGGTTCCCTGCAAAATCACAGGAAACCACGAGTTCCCGAGACATTCAGTCACGTCCAGAATCGCCCTGATTCTGCAAGGGGTCGCAGGTTCAAATCCTGTCAGCCCGACAGATGAAATAGCAGGTAGAGGCCAGTTCCGCACTTTGCGGGGCTGGCTTCTTTTGCATGAATTCGACGATAACGCCAACGGTTACGCCAAGTGAGATTCTCGGTCCGCCACGAACGGATCGCACTAATGTCGGGAGACATACGCCCGCGAGTGGCCGCCTCAGAATGGCGCGACGGGCTACGTCGGTGCCCAGGCCTTAAGAACGTTGGCGAGGAGCACCGGGAGGTAGAGGTCCTGGGGGTGGTGCCGCATCCGTTGGTCAGGGCCTCGGTCCAGACCTCGCTAAACGGAGTCCGGCGACGCACAAGAGCGTCGACCTTGGAAAACGACACTTCATGCCCTTGCTTAGGAGCACCTTGTGACTGAGCGGCCTTCAGAGGGTCGACCTTGTCGTTTCACGGAGGTCCTGAACCAAGTTCGGCTCACTGCATCCGCGATGATGACTTTATGAGCAACGGTGGAGAGACAGTCTTCGAGTACGAAATGATCCCAGATTCCGCGGACGCCCGATTGTTCGTGGAACTGTCGAGCTATGGCGCCGATCTCAGCGAAGCTCGTCATGCCCTCGCCCTTGCGAGCGAGGGCAACGAGGACTCCCCACTTCGAGATGCGGCGGCGTATCTGATCGGCTTCGCGGCTCTCGCCTACTGCCGCACTTTCTTCGCCTCGAACGTGCGAAAGCCTTTGACCGACCACATATCGATTCCCGACGAGCTCCAGGACCTTCACCGGTTGATTGGTGCATTCAGGAACACCACAATTGCGCATTCCCAGTCTGAGCTCGCAATAACCTTCCCAGTTGGAATCCTCGACGCCGGCACCCTGCGGGTGAGAGACGTGACAGCAGCGACCACATCTCAGACGCTCCCACCACCACTGGTGAGCCGCTTCCTCGCACTCTTGGAGACTGTGGATGAGCTCCTCTTCGAAGTAACCGAGCCGGTCCGGCAGCGCCTGATCGAGCAACTTGGCAGGTCCAATCGGGCCGGCATGGTTGCTGGGGGTGCCCGACCGATTGTGATCAACGCGACGGATGCTGACTTCGATCCGCGGACGAAGCGCTCACGCTATCCCACCTCAAACAAGCTGCATTGGTCATCAACACCGCTGAGCGGCCAATGAAACCGCGCTTCGCGCTCGATCCGATCTGACCAAGCCAGAGATCGTGCCCCGGCAGCGCTGGAGGAAAAGAATGGGGACTGCGGAGGAAAATGAGTTCCACAGTCACCGACGATCCGCGCCCTGCTGTGTTTCGTGAACAGCCCACCAAAAGTCCCGGAAACTCACGAGTTTCCGGGACTTTTTAGGTTAAAGATTTAACTAAGTCATCACTACGTCATCACTTTCAGCGTTCCAGAGCCGGTGATTCGATCCCGCCGTGCGAGTCGCCGACGTCGGTTTCGGTACCTCCCGATCGTCCGGGATCGTCGTGCACACCTTCTGGGCATGAGTATCCACGACGACAAGCTAACCTCGACTCCCACCGACGACTGGGGGCTCGAGCCTCTGATGGATGTTGCCGAGCTGGCGGCCTACCTGGGCATCCCCATCTCCATGGTCTACGACTGGCGGGTGCACGGCAAAGGCCCCACGGCCTACCGGTTCGGCAAGCATCTGAAGTTTGCCATCTCCGACGTGCGAACCTGGATCGCCCAGCAGCGCGAGCCTTCCTCCAGCGAGCCCAGACGCACCGATCGGCCGTGAGCTGAGATGGCCCGGCAACGGTTGACGATCGGCACCTTGTCTGGTCGTCGACGCAACCCGTGGGGTCGCTGGGCAATCATGCGTTCGTACCTCCTCGACGGGGAGCCTCGATCCCAAGTCCAGCTGGCGAAAGAAACCAGCGTGACGCAGTCTGCGGTGTCCAAGTCAAACAGCGCACTCGATCACCTTATTGTCCGATCAACTTCTGGTTGGAGGGCGACAGATCGCTTAGCGCTCTGGGAGATGTTCATGGCTGAGTACGCTGGCCCGGGTGGAATCACAACACACTGGTACGGGCTGGATGCTGTCACTGACCAGTCGAATGCGGTTGTGGCCGCCGGCGCATCCGCTGGAGTCCAAGTTTTGGTCTTTGGAGATTCCGCAGCTGACCAGTTGGCGCCGTGGCGTGTGCCTACGCGTGCTGTCATCTCCGCCACGTCGGGGATCGCCCTGGGCAAGCTTGGCTTCGCGCAGACCACTGATGCGCGTGCCACGCTCACGTTCACCGTTCCGGCCGACCAAACGATTTGGGCAACCGCAGCCTCGTGTTCGCAACGAACCGACACGCCGACCGTCGATCCGGTCATCGCGGCGTGGGATGTCAGGCGGACGGGTGGCCCGGACGCGGATGAGGCTGTTCAACGGATCCGTGATTTCGTGCTTGCACGAGGAGGATCTTGATGATCCGACGCTCGGTAGAGACGGTCGCGACCTCCAAGGCCGACACGCCGCCTACCAGGCGTTGGAAGACGTGGCCCGTATCACCGAGCACCTCGAGGATGTCCGGGTCGTAGGCGGCCACCTGGCCAGCTTGCTGCTGACCGCATTCCCCGTCGCGGGAGCAATCATCCGGCGAACAATATGGCTAGATGAGTCGATCGAACCGGCCGCAGTCCCAAGTGGCGTAGGGGTGTGTTGTCGGATAGCGTCGCATTTATTTCGCGGTTCGCGGGCTTGTCCATCTGTGGAAGTGCGCACGCGCAAGAACTTCCATGGCTACGGTTGTAACGAGCATAGTGATTGAGAGCGCGTAATGACGTACAGCGTAATTCGAGTTCGCGCGACGCCTGGTGCCTCGCGCTCAGGGCACAGGGGTAACGTGCTCGTGGTTGCTGGTATCGCGGTGGCCGCGTGGATCTCTTTCGGCCGCCACCTCTTCGGGATCGGTGGCGACCTCACCATCATCTACGCGGCGACGCTGGGTGTGATTTTTGCCGCCTTGCTGGTGTTCACGGGGCTCGCGGTACGACGCACGGCACGTCGAGGGTTCGAAACTCGCGCGATAACATACGCGTTTTTCCTTGTATCAGGCGTTAGCGGACTCTTGTTGGGACTCACGCTTCCAGATTCAACACCTCGCGGTTTGCAGACAATCATCAGCGGACCCACACAGCCTGCGTTGGATATCGCTATTGGTATCGCGAACCCCCTGGGCGTTATCGGAATCGCGACCGCGATCATTGCGCTCGTGCTTTCGATTCGCGATTCGCGCGGTCGAATCACGCTTGTTGAGTCTTGGGGCGACGAGGATGACGGCGCCCTTGTCGACCCCGCGTAGCGGCAATTCGTTGCATCGACGCCGCTCTCGAAAGACCCACGTGCAGCGCGTCAGGCCGGAAACACCGTCTAAGAGACAGCCCCCACCTAGGCTGAGCAGTATGACAATCGAACAGGTTGAGCAAGGGCCCCGCCAAGTTGCGCGCACTGTTGAGGTGCCGGCTTCGGCCGAAGACATCTTCGCGTTGGTGGCTGATCCGCACCGTCACGGTGAGCTGGACGGCTCGGGCACCGTCGGCGGTACGGTGTCGGGGCCGCGGCGGCTCACCCAGGGCGCAAAATTCTCGGTAGCGATGAAGCAGTTCGGCGTCCCGTATCGCATCACCAGCACGGTGATGCGCATCGAAGACGGTCGGCTTGTAGAGTGGCGTCACCCCGCGGGACACCGGTGGCGCTGGGAACTCACGCCGCTCACGCCCACGTCTACGCGCGTTACGGAGACGTTTGACTACAGCACCGTCCCAGCCGTTCAGGGAAAGGTCTACGAGCTGCTCGGCTTTCCTCGGCAGAACGCCGCCGGCATCGAAGCCACCCTTCGCCAACTCACGTCGCGCTCCGCCCGCGCTTGACGTGAGGCCACCGGGCCGGAGTCGGTTACGCGGACGTAATTACCAGCGCCACCGACTCGTCGGTCGTCCGGCTCAGGCGCCGAACCGCATGGTGGCGAAGTGCTCAGTGACTAGATCCCGCTTAGCGCTTCCGCATCCGCATCCGCATCCGCCGCAACATCCTTCTGCACGGCGAACTGGGTCCGGTGCAATTCCTCGTACCGCCCACGCACAGCCAGCAGTTCCTCGTGCGTACCGCGCTCCACGATCGAGCCGTCCTCAACCACGAGGATCAGGTCCGCGCTGCGGATGGTGGAGAGGCGGTGTGCGATCACCATCGCTGTCCGTCCCTTGAGCGCCTCGCTGAGCGCCGCCTGCACGGCGGCCTCAGACGTCGAGTCCAGCGCCGCCGTCGCCTCGTCGAGGATGACGACGCGCGGCTGGGCGAGCAGGAGCCTCGCGATGGTCATCCGCTGGCGCTCACCCCCGGACAATCGGTAGCCACGCTCGCCCACCATGGTGTTCAGCTGGTCGGGCAGGGACCGGATGAGCGGCTCGAGCCGCGCACGGCGGACGGCGTCCCACACCTCATCGTCGGACGCTTCCGGCCTCGCGAGGCGCAGATTGGAGAGGATGGTCTCGTGGAACAGGTGGCCGTCTTGCGTCACCATGCCCAGGGTATGCCGCATGGAGACAAAAGTGACATCGCGGACATCCGTCCCCGCGAGGCGCACGGCGCCGCTGTCGACGTCGTACAGGCGCGAGAGGAGCTGCGCAATCGTGGACTTACCGGCACCGGACGTACCAACGAGGGCAACGGTCTGACCCGGCTCGATCCTGAAGGACACGCCGTGCAGAACCTCGTCGCCGCCGCGGGTGTCCAATGTGGCAACCTCCTCGAGAGAGGCGAGGGACACCTTGTCCGCGGACGGGTAGGCGAAGCGGACGTCGTCGAACTCGACGGCCACCGGGCCTTCGGGGACGGCGACGGCGTCGGGCTTCTCCTTGATGAGCGGGTCGAGGTCCAGCACCTCGAAGACGCGCTCGAAGCTGACCACCGCGCTCATGATCTCCACCCGTGCGTTTGCGAGGCTGGTCAGCGGCGCGTAGAGGCGGGTGAGGAGGAGCGCTAGGGTGACCACGTCACCGGTATTCAGTTGGCCGGCGAGTGCGAGGAAGCCGCCGAGCCCATACACGAGCGCGAGGGCAAGAGCAGAGACGAGCATCAGTGCGGTGAAGAAGACGAACTGCAGCATCGCGGTGCGCACCCCGATGTCGCGGACGCGGGCGGCGCGGACACGGAACTCCTCGGCCTCCTCGTCGGGCCGGCCGAACAGCTTGACGAGGGTGGCGCCGGGCGCCGAGAAGCGCTCGGTCATCTGCGTGCTCATGGCGGAATTGTGGTCGGCGGCCTCGCGGCGGAGCGCGGCGAGGCGGCTGCCCATACGGCGGGCGGGTACCAGGAAGATGGGGAGCATGATCACGGCGAGAACCGTCACGAGCCAGGACGTGCTGAGCATGACGATCAGGGTGAGGATCAGCGCCACCAGGTTCGTGACCACGCCGGACAGCGTGCCGCTGAAGGCCTGCTGAGCGCCGATCACATCGTTGTTGAGGCGGCTCACGAGGGCGCCCGTCCGTGTGCGGGTGAAGAACGCGATCGGCATCTTCTGCACGTGATTGAAGACGGCGGTGCGGAGGTCGAGGATCACGCCTTCACCGATCCGCGCCGAGTACCAGCGCGTCACGAGTGACACGGCGGCGTCGGCCACGGCCACGAGCGCGATGACGACGGCGAGCCACACAATCGTGCTGACCGCGCCCTGGGCGACGATGACGTCGACCACCTGGCCGGCGAGTACCGGCGTCGCGACCGCGAGGAAAGCTCCCACGGTGGAGAGGGTGATGAAGATCAGCAGCTTGGACCGGTAGGGCACCGCGAACGTCATGATCCGCCGCACGGACTCACGGGAGAAGCCGTGTTTGCCGTCCCTGGCGCTCGAGATCTTTTGCAGCGAGCTCCAGGCCGCGCCTTCCATGCTCATGATGGTTCCTTCCGTGGGTACCAGACCAAGTTTAGATGGCGAGTTACCCGAGCTCGGGGTTCTCCCCAGCGGCGGCGAACCGGGGTTTTTTCATGAAACGGCTCTCGGCAACGAACGTGTGGGCGGTGTTTGCAACGCGGCTGCCGAGGTGACGCGCGGTGCGCCGGTCAGCGTTGGCAATGAAATACGCCCGCCAAAAGCGGTTCATAAGGTCATCATTTACCCATCACATTCATCACTGAATGACCCAAAACGATGACGTACAATTGGAAGCAGCGAACCGCTCGGTTCCCTGTAAACACAAGGGAATCCGCGGGTTTTCGGAGACAGTCGGCAACGACATAATGAAGGCAAAAACCTCCAAGGGGTCGCAGGTTCAAATCCTGTCAGCCCGACAGAAAGTCCCGGAAACTCACGAGCTTCTGGGACTTTTTAGGTTAAAGAATTGATCACCTCATCTAAAACCCCTCCGAGAATGCCTTCTAGCGGCTCAGCTATGCGAGACCACCACGTTACATTCGGTCCCCTTCGATTGCTTAGGTGCACCAGTCGCACCTACGGAATATGAACACAAACGAAAACAATTCAACCGCCGTCTCGTTGGAACCGCTGATGGATGTCGCCGAGCTGGCGAACTACCTCGGTATCCCGATCGCGACTGTCTATGACTGGCGCGTGCACTGCAAGGGGCCGACCGCATATCGGTTCGGCAAACACCTAAAGTTCACCATCTCCGACGTGCGCTCCTGGATGGCCCAACAGCGCGAACCGTCTGGGCAGCCCGGTACACCCGCTCGGCGGTGAACTGATGTCGCGGCCACGTCAGACGATCGGCACCTTCGGCGACATCATCACGCGCGTGAGGCCGTCGGGCCAGTTCGAGGCCCGAACCCACTATCGGGATTAGGATGGACAGTCGCGCCAAGTGCAGGCCACCGGCAGTAGCGCCAAGGCGGCCGAACGCGCGTTGAAGGGCAAGCTAGCGGAGACGACCCACGTACAGCCCACGAACGGCTATCTGACTCCAGACAGCCCGTTCCCTCACCTGGTGAAGTACTGGCTGGACGACATCGACGCGGAGGGCCGAATCTCCAAGACCACCCGCAATCTACACGAGCGCAACATGCGCACGCTCGTGCTGCCGGTGTTTCAATTTCTCACGCTGCGCGCGATCGGTGTCGTTCGCTGCGATCAGTTCATCAAGCAGATGGCGAAGCTCTCCTACAGCCGGGCCAAGCAATCGCGCGTCGTGCTGCGCCTGGCGCTCGAGCAGGCGGTGCGGCACGAGATCCTTCCGACCAATCCCATGGACCACGTAGACCGTCTGCACCGGGAGCCGCACATCTCCGACGCGCTCACGGCGGTCGAGGTCAACAAGATCCGCACCGCGATCGCTCGCTGGGAGGCCGGCGTCGGCTACATCTCCGGTCCCAGGCCAGACGGGCAGCTCGGCTCGATCGTCGAGGTGATGCTCGGTACGTCAGTACGCATCGGAGAGGTGCTGGCAATCCGGCGCCTGGACGTTGACGTCACCAGCGCCGTTCCGTCCATTCGCCTGGCCGGCACGATCGTGAGCCGCAAGGGCGAGCCGACCTTTCGGCAGGACCACCCCAAGACAGCTAGTCGAGCGACTCCCCCGTAATCGTGAACTACTCAGTGACACCCTCGAGTAGGGTCGCGAGCTCGTCGAGTTCGACGTCCCAGCCCTCTCGGTTCTGCTCAAGACGTTCGCGACGGTAGCGGGTGCCGCCGGGGAGTGTGTCGAAGCCCGATTCGATGACCGTGACATCCGTCCCGGAACCAACATCGGCGACGGTGAAGCGCACGTGCGTCGAGTACTCATCGAGCTGATCGGCGGGGATTCCCGACCACCGGAAGCCGAACGAGCCGTCGAGCACGACCTCGGTGATTTCGATCGGAAAGCTGCCGTAGTCATCCCAGTCGATGCTGCCAGTTGCACCGGGCTCGAGCGCGGCGAACACCACACCGTCGCCAAACCACTTGACCATCACCTCGGGGTCGGTCAGCGCCTTCCAGACCTGCGCGCGAGAGGCTTCGATGTGCACGGTGCGGGTCACGGTGTGCCCCTTGATTCTTGCGTGATCAGACACGGTATTTCCTTCACGTTCAAGCCGAGCGCGACGGGACAGTGCCCGCCGAGCGGCACGTCAACAAGATCTGCAAACGCACCTCATCGAGCCTACTCATGATTACGTGTCTGTTCACGGCCGGGAGAGTGCCGTGGACGCGAGGGGCAACGCATCAGAGGTCGGTCCTCGAGAGCCCAGAGCGCATGGACGCCTCACGAGGCCAATCATTCGCCAGGTGTGGTTCCCGCCTAGTCCAGCACCGTCATTCGGAACAACCCGGTTTGCTTGGCGCCATCGACTACGAGAGCGCCCGTCGATGAACCGATTGGTCTACCACGTCCCTAGATTCGAGCGAGGTCGCGATGTGCAGGCCCGCGATGCGGGCCGCGGTCCGAGCATCCGCTTTGGTCAACCTGCTCGTGGGCACGCGCTCGATGACGTCCTGCAGCGCAAGCTTCACCACCAACGACTCGGCCGGCACCCGCGGCATTCCCCGATGTGCCCGCGCCCGATGCTGCATCGATCTCGACAGCTCTGGCCGCGGAGAACTCGCGCATGCGGGCGTCGTTCTTGAGTATGTGGTCGGTCAATAAAGGTGGTCTTTTATGGCAACGCACGAACCGGTAGATCGATGACGGCTGCTTCCTCGATCTCACCGCAGGCGCGCACTCCGCAACCGTCGGAGGGTGCGCGTCGCCACCAGAAAGAGACCGGAACTGAGTCGGTGGCGCACATCGGCCACTGCCACATTCCAGAGGCCGTCGTTGTAGGTAGGGTATGCGTGCGTGGTTCCGGCGATATTGCTCGTGGTGAGCCGGTTCTTGACCGCCAAGGAGATCTCGCCGAGAGTTTCTCCGGCTCGGGGACCCACCACAGTGCCGCCGAGCACTCGGCCGCGTTTGTCCACGACCAGCTGCGTGTAGCCATCCGTTTTCGACATCGTCACAGCCCGGTCGACGTGCTCGTGGTCGCAGGTGACGATGCGGTGGCCTCCGGTCACATCTTTGGTTTGCAGGCCGACGGCGCCTACCTCCGGGTGGGTGAACGTGACCCGGGGGACCACCGCACTATCGAACTTGCGGGTCAGGCCGAGG
Source organism: Cryobacterium lyxosi (assembly GCF_004403345.1). Lineage (NCBI taxonomy): Bacteria > Bacillati > Actinomycetota > Actinomycetes > Micrococcales > Microbacteriaceae > Cryobacterium > Cryobacterium lyxosi. The sequence continues at coordinate 119,950 of NZ_SOGT01000005.1, read as the reverse complement.
ATTGCGTTGGTCGCGGCCACGCTGGCATTCACTCCGGCAGTGTGGGTGAACTGGGGCAACCCGGTCACGTCCCCTGCAGCCCAGATGCGAGGGTTGGAGGTGCGCAGCCGGGAATTGACAACGACGTTGCCGTGAGAGTCGAGTCGCACTCCCACAAGCTGCAGATCGAGACCGGCGGTGTTCGGGCGGCGGCCCAGTGCGGCAAGCACCCGGTCGAAAGACAGGGTGCTTTCGTCGCTGAGGGTGAACGTGCCTGAACGGCGATCGGTCGAGGAGACCTTGGTCACGCTGGAGTTCGTGCGCACGTCCACGCCGTCCGCAATGAGCGCGGCGTGGATGATGGCGCTGGCCCGTTCATCCTCCTTATGCAGGATACGTGGCCCGTTCTCTACGAGCATCACGGCCGATCCGAGACGAGCCATCGCCTGGGCGATCTCACAACCGATCGCCCCGCCGCCAAGCACGACGAGCCGCTCGGGAAAAGTACGCAGGTCCCAGAACGTTTCGCTAGTCAGTAGATCGACCGAGTCGATCCTGGGGATAGCCGGCAATCCCGGCGAGGCGCCGGTGGCGATCAAGGCCTGCCGAAACCGCAGCTCGCGACCGTCGACGTCGACGGTGTCGGGACCGGTGAAACGTGCCCGGCCCCGTACCACCTCGACGTTGTCCCCCACGAGCGACTCCTCGGAATCAACCGGAGCGATTTCGTACATGGCGGCCCGCACGTGCTCCATCACCCGAGCGAAATCCACGACAACATCGTTCACGCTCACCCCGAGGCCTGCCGACGAACGGGCCGTCGTGGCGGCATCCGCGGCCGCGATTAGAGACTTCGAGGGCACGCAGCCGGTCCACAGGCAGTCCCCACCGAGGCGGTTGTCCTCGATCAAAACAGTCCTCGCCCCGAACCTGGCTGCGGTGCGGCTGGCCACGAGACCAGCCGTTCCTCCACCGATGACGACGAGGTCCCATACGTGCGTTTCAATCATGTCTGCGAGCGTAGACGGTCTACGCTGCCACCAGCGAGAGCGAGCCTGGTTAGGCTGATGGGAACGAAAGGCCGGTCGAGCACTCATGGTGAATGTCTACGAGGCTGCGGGCCGCCTCTACGATGCGCTGTCCGGAGAACATGTCGTCTACCGAGCCGGCCGACAATCGGGTGTGGCGCTGTTGAATCTGCGTGCCGGCGACACAGTCCTGGACCTCGGCTGCGGCACCGGCCTGAACCATGCCCTACTCGTCGACGCCGTCGGGCCGTCGGGCACAGTGGTCGGGCTGGACCGCAGCCCGAAAATGCTCGAGATGGCCCACCGCCGAGTGGAAACCAACGGGTGGACACGCGTGTGCCTGATCAAAGCGGATGCCACCACGTTCGATCTGAATGAGGTCGCGAAAGAACTCCCGGTACCGTCGAACGGACTCGTCGACGCCGTGTTCTCCAGCTATGCGATGAGTGTCTTCGACGACTGGCACCCGGCCTGGGATCGGATGCGGGCGCTGCTCAAGCCCGGTGGTCACGCCGGCATCGTGGACATGCAGCTGCCCGTCGGCCGCGCCCGGATATTCTCTCCACTCGTGCGGCTGGCCGCCTCGGTTGGTGGGGCCGACCTCCACGCTCGCCCGTGGACCGTCATCCAACGTGAAGGTGTGGATGTTCGCTCCGCGTCGCTGCGCGGCGGCCACATCCAGGTAGTGGCGGCCACGATCCCCTAGCCGACGACTTGGGTCGTGTGTGTCTCAGATCACAGAACTCCGGGGAGGCAAGGTCAATCGTTCGCAGATGCAAATCTGGGAGATTCATCCCCTGAAACCGAGCCTGGACCATTCGCGGCTGGTCCCGCTCGATGAGCAGACCGGCGACCTGATACGCCTGGTGCTTAACGCCGGGCACAACTTGGACTGAGGCGCTCCGGCTTCATCTGCACCCAGCAGTGCCAACACGATAGCGCCACGCTCCGAAGCTGAATGAATGGGCAAGTTGGCGTCAACGCCGTGGATAAAATCTACGTCGGGACGTCAGACGTAAACGAAGCGACCGCCGACTCGAAATTATCGAACAGGACATGTCGTCGCGGTGCTTCTATGTTCATGACGTCAAAAGCAGAACCACGTTTTCCGATGTAACCGAGGACCTTTTTTGGTGACCTTTCGTGGCACCGGCGATCACCGACACGCCAGTCATGGTCGGACAGACTGCGAACCTCAAGATCTCCCGGTGAGCATGGTTCGTGGCTCTGATTCGACATTGAATCTCCTTCGTGATGAGCGGTTGCGGCTGGCCAAGCCTTGACCGGGTCCAATACTGTTGCCAGCAAACGCAACGCCTACCGATGGCCGCCAGCGTACCGGTGCTGCACAAAGTCCCGACTAGCTTCACGCAGATGACTAGGTTGGAGAATGCATCGATCTAAAAAAGCTATGAGGCCGAGGAGTGGTGAGAGGGAGGCGCGTGTCCACCTACATCAGCATTGCCGTTCTTCTCGCAGTCGCGCTGCTAACAGTGGGCGGCCTCTACCTGGTGGCGCGGTACACCGCGGTGGCCCCCGACCCCCTTGAGCGGTTGCCGTTCCTTTCCGGCTGGGAGCCGGAAGAACATGCGCTGTCCAGGTACCACGCCAGGTGGTACCCGCTGACCCTGCTCTTTCTAGCCTTTGACGTGGAGATGCTCTTCATGTATCCCTGGGCATTGGTCGTGGCGAAAGACGGAATCGGCGCCGTCGTGGAGATGTTCGTCTTTCTCGGTGTGCTCATGGTCGGTGTCGTCTGGGCTTGGCGAGAGGGTGCGCTGCGGTGGGTCTAAGAAGCACGCTGGCAGGACGCGCCACCCGCAGAGTGCACGTGCTCGTGCTGGAAGTTCCCGGCTGGGGTGAGACTCGTATGCGCGTGGAGGCGGAGCTTGCTCGTCGGGGCTGGACGTCGGCGACATCCCCGGCGGATGCTGACGTTCTGCTGGTCTGCGGGGAACCGGGAGAGGAACTCGAGTCCGCGCGCGCCCGCCTTTGGTCACAGCTTCCCGGCCCACGGGTGCGTACGGCAGTGAACACCGCAAGCGATGTCGCTTCGACTCTCGACCGTGCCATGGATGACCTCCTCGATGACGTCAGACAACACAGCGATGCGCGAACCCGCTCGCGCCAGCCAGCAAAACCACGTGACGAGACCGCGCACACCGAGCACGCAGCGCCTGGCGACAGCATCGAATCGACCGAGCATGACGTGGATATGAACATGGACATGGACATGGACATGGACATGCCGATGCCGGGAGGGATCCCTTTAGCGTCGGGCGGACCCGATCGCGACGGCCTCGAAATGGATGTGCTTCACGTTCCTCTTGGCCCGGTACTCCCCCACTGGCCCGCCGGGCTCGTTGTGCGCTGCGTGCTCCAAGGTGATGTGATCGTCAGCGCTCAGGCAGAAATCCTTCCCGCGGCGCAACCGAGTGGTGACGGCCTTGTCCCGGATAATAGCCACCGGACGACGGACGACGAACGACGACGGGCTGTTATCCGTCGTTCCGATGCTGCGGCGTCGGTGCTTGCTCTAGCCGGGTGGTCGTTCGCGGCAGGCCGCGCCCGACGGATTCGCGACGCCGTGGCGTCGGGCACGGCGCTGCTCGACGTGGCAGCCGACCTTGACAAGCTTGCGCAGAGCGTCGGCCGCTCCTGGACTCTGCGTTGGACGCTGAAAGGCATCACGGTCGGTGACACACTCGCCCAAGCGGAAAACGGGATGGGGCAGAGCGGATCCGAGACGGTGAGAGGCCGCCTCATCGGCTGGCTCGACGAGGCGCGACGCACTGCCCGAGACGACAAGGCTGAAGGAGCGTACGAGCTGCAGGACCCCCTGGCGTTGCAACGCAGCCTGCTGAGCGCGATCCCGCGACTGCTCAACGGCACGGATATCGCGACCGCGCGGCTCATCATTGCCGCTCTGGCAATCGAGACGGCCCCCGTCACTCAGACTCCACAGTCGCATATGAGCGACAAAACATGATTGACATCATCGAGGTGAATCCTGTCTGGGCTCTGTTTGCTCCGGTCGCACTCGGCGTTCTCGCCCTGGCCGGAGCCGCGTTCAATGGGATCCTCGTCTCTCGTGCCGAGAGCCGGTCGTTCCGTTCGGGAGCGGCCATCCCGGTGTTCGAGATCGCCCGTCTGATGCGCCAGCGACGCCGCACGACCGTCGCGGCTGATGTTCTCCTCTGGCGCATCGGCTGCGCCGGCCTCGTGGTGGTCGCGGTGCTGAAGACGGCGGTGATCCCGGTGGGTCCGTGGGTTCTGGCGGATATACCGGTCGGGGTTGTCTGGTTCAACGCAATGGACGTTCTGGTGTGGGCGCTCGTGTGGCTGATCGGCTGGGGCGCCAACAGCGCCCACGCGCTGGTGGGCGGCTACCGGTTTCTCGCACAGGCCGTCTCCTATGAGTTGCCACTGATGTTCGCACTGGTGACCCCCGCCGTCGCAGCGCATAGCCTGCGGGTGGGCGATATAGTCGCCGCGCAACAAGAGTTGTGGTTCGTTATCTGGATGCCCATCGCCTTCGTCGTCTTCTGCATGAGCGTCGTCGCTTTTTCCAACTGGGGACCCTTTGCGACAGCCGCGAGCGGAGACATCGCGGGTGGGATCCTGACCGAGGTATCCGGCGTGGACCGGCTGCTGATTCTCGCGGGACGCTATGCTCTGCTCACGACAGGCGCAGCCTTCGCCGTTGCTCTCTTTTTCGGCGGTGGGGCCGGTCCGCTGTTGCCGAGTTGGCTGTGGACGCTCGTGAAAACCCTGCTGTTGCTTGCGGCGTTCGTCACCCTGCGGCATCGTATGCCAGCTGTGCGTCCCGAACGCCTCGCTGAAGTCGCCTGGATAATCGTGCTGCCGGCGGTACTTGTGCAGACGCTCGTTGTCTCCATCGTCGTCGCTGTGAGGGGCTGAGCATGCTTTCGGTCATTGTTTTCTCAGCACTGGCGGTCATCGCTCTCGCCTCGGGAATCGCGGTCTTCCGCGTCGACTCCATGGCGCGGGCAACCTACGCCCTGGCTGTGTCCTTCGTCGCCGTCGGCGCGATGCTGCTGATGTTTGATCTCGACTACATCGGCGTCATCACGATTCTCATGATGGTGATGGAGATGGCCATCATGGCGATCTACATGATCATGTTTATGGGGATGAACCCTGCCCTCATGCCCATGAGCATGGTCCACAACAAACGATGGTCGGCGATCCTCGCCGTTGGCACCTTCCTCCTGCTCGCCGGTGGCGCATTACTCATCCCCTGGCCCGCACGCAACGGTTCGCCGGCCGCCGACCTTACCGCATCCCTCGGCGAGGCAATCATGGGATCCAAGATGCTCGTGATGCTCACCGTGAGTCCGATTCTGTTCGCAACGATCGTCGCTGCCCTCGTACTTGCAAACCCCAGGGGCCGCTACGACCGTTGGGGCGACGATCTGGATCGTCCCACTCCTGACGACCCACAACAGGGCGGGTTGGGACGATGACCCTGCAGCTCGTCCTTATCGCCGCCGCGGCACTATTCTGCATCGGGCTCTACGGCGCGCTCTCCCAGCAAGTCGTCGTCATGGTGATGATGGGGCTGGAGCTCATGCTCAACGGCGTCATCCTCGCGGTCACCGCATTCTGGTGGTTCCTGACACCGATCCCAGACGGGCAGGTTCTCCTGCTCGTGGTGATCGCGGCGATGACCGTGGAAATGGCGATGGGGTTCGCCGTTGCCACTCTCCTGCATCGTTCCCGGAGGTCAGATATGACCGACTCAGCAACGGACCTCACCGGATGAACGATGCAACGGTAAGCACGTTGGGCGTGGCTGCGCTGTGGCTTCTCGTCACTCTGCCTGCTCTGGCGGGAATTGCACTCTGCCTCACGGGACGGCGCGCGAATCTCGTCGCCGTTCCGGTATCGCTCGGCACCGCAGGCTTCACCGTGGCGGCGGCGTTCGTCATAGCTTCCTTCCGCCCGTCCGTCGAAGTCCCGTTCTTGGCCGGCGCTTCATTCGGGCTCGCGGTCGACGGACTCTCGGCCCTGATAGTGCCGACGGTCGCAGTTATCACCCTCATGGTCCTGGTCTTCGCGGCCGCTGAGGGAACGGAATCGCCAGCGCGCTTCCACGGACTGATGCTCATCTTTGCGGCGGCCGTGGCGGTGACGGCCACCGCCACGACATTGCCCACTCTGCTGTTCGCGTGGGAGATCATGGGCGCCATGTCCTACGCGCTGATTGGCTTTCACTGGCGGGAGGACCACCGGGTCGGTGCCGGACTGACCGCGTTCATCACGACCAGGTTCGGCGACCTCGGTCTCTACCTCGCGGCTGGAGCCGCCTTGGCGGGCGGCGCCGGGTTGGGAATCGCTGACCTGGCTGCGGCTCCGTCCCCGTGGCGTCACCTCATCGCCGCGGGAATTCTGATGGCCGCATTCGGCAAGGCAGCGCAACTGCCCTTTAGTTTTTGGCTTTCTCGGGCGATGGAAGGCCCGAGCCCGGTTAGCGCCCTCCTGCATTCGGCGGCGATGGTGGCGATGGGTGGTTACCTCCTGCTGCGACTCGCTCCGCTGCTGGAGGTCACGGGCTGGGCTGCGACGACGGCAGCGTGGGTGGGCGCCCTGACCGCTCTGCTGCTGGGCGCCGTCGCAGTCACCCAGACAGACCTCAAACAGCTCTTGGCGGCATCCACTGCAGCGCAGCTCGGTTTCGTGGTGCTGGCTGCCGGCGTCGGTTCCATGGCGGGCGGGACGACCCACCTCATCGCTCACGCTTCAACGAAAGCGCTCCTGTTCCTCGCGGCGGGCGCCTGGCTCGCGGCGCTCGGCACCAAGCAACTGCCAGCGCTCCGGGGCGCCGCTCGCCGCTGGCCGCTGGTCGGGGTGACGTTCGCTGTCGGCGCCCTGTCCCTGGCCGGAATAGCCCCTCTGGCCCTATGGGCGACGAAGGATCAGCTCCTGGCCGCCGCCTTGGAAACCAGTACGGCCCTGTATGTCGTGGGCTTGGCCGCCGCCGCACTCGCCGCGGCATATGCGGGCAAAGCTCTCATCATCGTCTGGAGCCACCCACTGGCGAATGCCCGCGACGAGTACGACACCGAGCAGCGCGGCACGCGGCACATCGGCGCCTGGAAACGGGTACCGCTTACCGTCCTGGCGGCGGGCGCGGCGCTCCTGGGGGTGCTCACCCTGCCGCCGGTCGGCGACTGGGTACGGGGTGTGCTCGGAGCAGAATCAGAACCGCGGCCCGGCATGCTCGAACTGGTCGGCTCGACCCTGCTGGCACTCCTCGTACTCGGTCTGGTGGCCTGGAAGGGAGCGCCTCGATCTTCCTGGGCCGCGAACTGGCTCGGGCTCGAGCAGATGACCCGGGTCATGGTCGTCGACCCGCTTCTTCTCCTCAGTAAACGACTCGCCCGTTTCGATGACGCAGTGCTCGATCGTGGAATCCACGTTGCGGCGCGCGCAGTAATGCTCGGCGCCCGTCGACTCGGCCGGTTCGATGACCACGGGCTCGATGCGGCAGTGACTGCGGCGGCACGCGGCAGTATCGTCACCGGTTCCGCTGCTGCCCGGGCAGACACCGACGGTGTGGATGCGGCAGTCGAGGCTATCGCGGGCACCGCGCGCCGGTTCGGCGTGATCGCCCGGCGTCCCCAAACGGGCCAACTGCATCAGTATTACGCGCAAATCACCGTCGTTCTCGCTGTCGCCGTCATCCTTCTTCTCGTTCTCCTTCTTCCCGTTATGAGGTAATCCATGCTCAGTCTTGTCGTCTTCCTGCCGGTACTGACCGCGGTGATCCTCGTTGTCGTGCCCCGGGTTCCGGACCGGGCCGCCCGGTGGGCCTGGCTGGGAATCGCTCTTATCGATCTGGCGCTACTGGTGGGAATGTGGATCGCCTTTGACAGCCCGAAACCCGGCGACCTCGCGTACGAGGAACAGCTGCAGTGGATGCCGAGTGTGGGCAGTAGTTACCACCTCGGAGTGGACGGTCTGTCCCTGCCGTTGCTCACTCTGACCTCCGTGATCTTCGCCGCCTGCGCGATCTATGCCCTCAGGGAGAACGACCGACCCAGGCCGCAGGCCGCTCTCTTCCTGTTTCTCCAGTCGGCCTGCCTCGGCGTGTTCGCCGCGCAGGACCTGATCTTGTTCTTCGTCTTCTTCGACCTGTCACTGGTCGGCATGTACTTCGTCATCGCCGGTTGGGGCCATGGTAACGCCGCGCGCTCGGCGCTGAAGTTCTTCTTGTACACGTTCCTTGGGTCTTTGGCCCTGCTACTCGGTTTCATCGGCTTATATCTTGGCGCCGACCCGCACACCTTCGATATGGTCGAGCTCGCCCAGTCTCCCCCCTTCCAGAACAACCCCGTTGCAGGGGGCTTCGTGCTCGCCGCCATCCTTATCGGCCTCGCGATCAAGACGCCCACGTTTCCGTTCCACACCTGGCTACCGCCGGCTCACACCGATGCCCCCGCCATCGGCTCTGCCGTGCTGGCCGGCGTGCTGCTGAAAATGGGCACCTACGGTTTCGTGCGCATCGCGATGCCTCTACTTCCCGACGCCTGGCGATCCTGGGCCTGGGTCATCATCGTCGTCGGCATCGTGTCGGTGCTCTATGGCGCCCTCGTTGCCTTGGCCCAGACCGATGTTAAACGGATGATCGCCTACACGTCGGTCAACCACATGGGCTACATCGTTCTGGCCGTCGGCGCCGCTGGCGTCGTCAGCGACAGCTCCGCCCAGGCGCAACAGCTCGCCGTCACCGGTGCTGTCGTGCAGATGGTCAGCCATGGCCTGATCACCAGCGCACTTTTCCTCCTCGCTGGCGTGCTGTACGAACGACGGCAGAGCTACGATCTCAACGCTTTCGGCGGGCTCGCGGCACCGGCACCCCGGTACGCGGCATTCTTCGCCGTCGCCGCATTCGCGTCCCTCGGACTGCCCGGCTTCAGCGGGTTCATCGCCGAATTCCAGATTTTCACCGGCAGCATTGGAACCGTACCGCTGAGCCTGCTCGCACTCCCTGGCATCCTGATTACCGCGGCGCTGTTCCTCCTCGCATCGCAGCGTCTCCTCACGGGCAAACCGCGCGGGTTGTCCACCGGGTTTAGCGACCTGAACACAAACGAGACACTTTCCATCGGCTCGCTGCTGGTTCTCTCGGTAGTCATCGGGGTGTTCCCGCGGTTCCTACTGGACATCATCGAACCCGCAGCATCAGTCGTCGTCAACCTGGTCAGCCGTTAGTTGCCCGTGAACGTAGCACTGGACACTCTCTCCCTTTTACCGGAAGTTTTCGTTCTCGGCGGGGCGATCGTCGCGCTCCTCGCCGGGTCGTTCCTTCCCCGAAACCGCCAAGTCGCGACCCGGTGGATAGCCATCTGGGCGCTGATGGCGAGTGTGGTCGCGGCCGCAGCCGGGATGATGCAGCCGTCGACGACGATTTTCGAAGCGAGCTTCGCCGTGGACATCGGCTCCGGTTTCGGTCGAATCATCATTGCCCTGGCAACGATCTTCGTCATCGTGCTCGGAATCGAGGAACTCAGCGGCACGCGTCGGGAAAGTGAAACGTACGCCCTGCTGCTTCTCGCCGCCCTCGGCGCCATGCTCCTGTCTGGCGCCAACGACCTCCTCATCCTCGTAACCGGGTACCTGCTCACCTCGATCCCGTTATATGCCCTAATCGGAATGAGTCGTTCCCCCCATGCCGCCGAGGCTGCGATGAAGACGTATCTACTCGGCGCGCTGCTCGGAATCATGATGATGCTGGGCGTCACCGTGCTGTTCGGAGTCGGCGGAGGCACCTCGTACCGTCAGCTGGGCCCCGCTCTACTCGGTGCTCCGGCTGCCGCCGTGGCTGTGGGGGTCGTCGCAGTGCTCGGAGGCTTGATGTTCAAGGCTGGCGGCGTGCCGGGACACTTCTGGATTCCGGACGCGACACAGGCAGCCGGAACGGCTGTCGCAGCTTTCCTCACCACCATTCCGAAAGTCGGCGCTCTCATTGCGGCCTACCGACTGCTCGACATCATCCCGGCAAGCATCGACTGGCCACTGTTGGTCGGGCTTCTCGCCGCTGCCAGCATGACCCTCGGAAACCTTGCCGCATTCTGGCAAGACGACGTTCGCCGGCTGCTCGGCTGGTCGACAGTGAGCCAGGTCGGCTACCTCCTGCTGCCGGTCGCGGTTGCCGGGCGCAGTGACCTCGCCCTGCCATCGCTGCTTCTCTATCTCGCAGGTTACGCCGCCACTAACCTCACCGCCTTTGCGGTGGTAGCGGCACTTCCCACTCGCCGCGCCATCACCGACTATCGCGGGGCGGCCAGCTCCCATCCCTGGCTTGCCGGCGCCCTCGTCGTGAGCCTGCTCGGCCTCGTCGGCACACCCCCGACCATCGTGTTCGTCGGCAAACTCACCACGCTCGCCGCTGCCTGGGACGGCGGCCTCGTCTGGCTCGTGGTCATCGCCGTGATCAATAGCGTGGCGAGCCTGTTCTACTACCTGCGCTGGCTGGCACCGATGTTTTTCCACACTCCTGCGCTTTCCTATCCCACGGCAACCTTGTCACCGGTCGCCGCTGCAGCACGGGCGCGACGCCGCTGGGCAGCTCACTCGGCCATCACCGGAGCTGTATTCGTGCTCGTTCTCGGCGTCGTCGCCGGCGGCATCCTGTCAATCGCCGGGTCTCCCCTCGTTCACTGAATTAGCTGTGCTCACGCATCGACTTCAGAACATGTTTCTTGCCAACGAACATTTTTCGGTGAAGATGCCGCCTTGTGTAAGAGGGCGAACGAGGCGGGGACGCACCCGAAGGCACAGGTGAAGCCTCTGGTCAGTGCCCCTTGCATCCGGGCTCTTCAGCGCAGAGTTGAACACACTCCACGCGTCGACGGCGCCAATCGAGAACTGCAGCAACAGCGCTGCCATCACAAGCCCCATCGCATCACCGTCGGCTTTTTGGTCGTTCCGCCGATCGCAGTGGCTGATGATGACGTAGCGCTACCTTCCCGGTGGTGCTGGACAAGTCCCCATTGAAACACTCGTGGCGCGCAGCCTTCGCTAGTTCGGCTCTTCGCTCTCCCGCGGCTGGAGCCACAGCGCTATATTCCCGCCAATGTTCCTTCTGGCGCACGGCGACTGCCCGCACGGTACGTCTCGACCGGTTCCAGACGTACGACGACCGCTTTCGAAGCCGGTGTGTTGCTCCCGTCGGCCGTGGATCCCAGAGGAACGAGCGGGTTCCCTTCGGGAAAGTAGGTAGCTGCGCACCCGCGTGACGTCGGGAACGCGACAACCCTGAAGTCGCGCACCACTCGGTCGACGTTGTCCGTGAACTCACTGTGCACGTCGACGATCTGGCCATCTTCGACACCGAGCATGGACAAATCGTCTGGATGGACGAAGATCACCTTGCGGCTCTTCTTGATGCCGCGGTAGCGGTCATCCAGGCTGTAGATCGTCGTGTTGAACTGGTCGTGCGCGCGCATCGATTGCAGCAGCAGGCGTCCAGCCGGGCACTCGATGTATTCGAGCTCGTTGACCGTGATCATGGCTTTGCCGGTTGGCGTGTTAAACGTCCGCGAATCACGCGGCCCGTGGGGAAGGATGAAACCGTTGTCCCGGTGGAGTCGCTCATTAAAGTTGTCGAAGCCCTTGATAACGTGTTCGATGTGATCACGGATCGTGTCATAGTTCTCTTCAAACCCGGCCCAGTTGATGGGCCCGTCGTCACCGAATACCTGGCGCGCGATCCGAGTGACGATTGACACTTCGGAGAGTAGCTTGTCCGAAATCGGCTTGATCTTGCCTCTGGTCGCATGGATCGCGCACACGGAGTCTTCAACAGAGAGCATCTGCGGGCCCCCGGCCTGGATGTCGATCTCGGTGCGCCCCATAGTTGGCAGGATCAACGCTTCGTCGCCCACCGTGAGGTGGTTACGGTTCAGTTTCGTTGAGACCTGCACGTTGAGGCCCACAGAGCGGAATCCTGCTTCGGCAGCTGCGGTATCCGATACCGCGGACACGAGGTTGCCGCCCATCGCAATCCACACCTTGGTTTTCCCTGCGAGCATCGCTTCCACCGACTGAACGGTGTCGAAGCCGTTCTCACGCGGAGGATCGAAGTGAAATTCTTGCTGGAGGGCATCCAGAAATGCCGGAGGCATTTGTTCCCAGATACCCATCGTGCGATCGCCTTGCACATTACTGTGACCACGGATCGGAGAGGCGCCTGCGCCTGGCTTCCCGATGTTTCCCCGAAGTAACAGGAGATTCATGATTTCTTTAATGATGGCAACAGCGTCTTTGTGCTGAGTCAGCCCCATCGCCCAGGTGATGATGACCTTGTCTGCCTTCATGTACCGCGCAGCAAGCTCGTCGATCTCCGCCGTCGTCAGTCCGGTTGCTCGAAGGACCGAGTCGTGATCGAGCGTGGCGACATGTGCCTTGAACTCCTCAAGCCCCGCGCAGTTTTCCTCGATGAACTCGTGGTCGAGAACCGTTCCGGGGTGTGCGGTTTCGGCGTCGAAGACGCGTTTGGAGATTGCCTTCATCAACCACCCGTCGCCGCCCGCGCGGATTTGCACGTACTGGTCGGCAAGACCTGTTCCGTGGCCGATGATACCTTTCACCTTCTGCGGGTTCTTATAGCGGATCAAGCCAGCCTCGAGGAGCGGGTTGACCGCAACGATATCCGCACCGGCCTCCTTTGCCTCCTCGAGGGCCGTAAGCATTCTGGGGTGGTTCGTACCAGGGTTTTGCCCCATGACGATGATCAGGTCCGCTTGAGCAAAGTCCTTATAAGCGACCGTGTTCTTTCCGATGCCAATGGCCTCGCCCATGGCTAGCCCAGTGGACTCATGGCACATATTGGAACAATCGGGGAGGTTGTTGGTGCCAAGTGACCGGGCAAGCAGCTGGTAGATGAATGCGGTCTCGTTGGCGGTGCGACCACTGGTATAGAACGTCGCCTCGTTGGCAGAATCAAGGGCTTTCAGCCGGTCGCCAATAAGCGTGAACGCATCATCCCAGCTGATCGGCTCGTAGTGGTCTTTGCCTTTCGGCTTGTAAACAGGCTCAATCAGTCTGCCTTGCATGCCGAGCCAGTACTCCGACTTCTCCAGCAAACTGCTGATGGAGTGTGCCGACCAGAAGGTCGTCGGGATAGCCACCGGCGTAGCTTCCCAGGTAACGGCCTTCGCCCCGTTCTCACAGAACTCGAACGTCTTGCGGTGATCCGGGTCCGCCCAAGCACAACTCATGCAGTCGAAGCCGTCCTTCTGATTCATATCGGTTAGCAGCTTCAGACTGCGACCAATACCCATCTCCAAAAAGGCCGGCCCCATGGAATGGGTGACACCGGGCACTCCGGCAGCCCATGTCTTCGGATCCCCGACCACCATTTCAGTGGCATTTTCGTTGATATCCTCGATCGGGGCTTTCGCACTCATACCGCACCACTTTCTTGTAGTCTTGCCGGTATTTCGACGACGTGTTTATCGCCGGAATAGATCACCATAAAACTTTCCTGAGGAAGTCCTCCGATATTAATCGCACCTCGGACGCCAGTTCGGCGGCGCAGAAGAGTGGAGCCAAGACAGCGGCTAACACCGGGACGCTAACCATCTCGGTCTTGTGCGTCAATACGACGCCCGTCCTGCTCGACATAGTAAACACCGTGCCCCGAGGAGACAACCTGTTCTGTGCGCAGTTTGTCAAAACATATCGCCGAAAATCCGAGGTTATTGTCGCTTCGTTGTCGTTCACTTCATACCTAGACTACGTACGCACCCTGTCAACACTCGTCTGGTGACAAACATCAGAAGAACTCGTGGCGTAGGAATTGAATTCCAGACGCCGATTCCGCTGCGGAACACCGATAGCCAGCGAGTCATCCAGAACGCTATATGTGCGCATGGTCACCGCGAGAGAAATCCCCCCAACCCTAATCTTCAGTGGCTTCACTCGAGTAAAAACATCTTCTTGCATAACTAACGAATCATCCACTCTAAAGCAGACAACTTTTCGTCGAGCCACTCTCCCACTCATATTTCAGTCCTATCAGCTAAACGAGAACCACGCAAGCATTCGGTCCCGACCAAGGGGTGGAATAGAACGATTCCTACTATGTCAACCGATTGATAACGTGTCCGACTCCACTCCGTCGCACACCGACCGTCGAACGCGCTGGGTCGAATTAATCTACACCGCAGGAATCCACCTCTAACCACACCGAATCGTCTACAGCCAGCTCAGTCTTCGGCGCGGAGGTAGACATAAACAGTTTCTTGGCTGACCCCAAACTCACGAGCAAGAACAGACTGCGGAACGCCAACGGCAGCCTTCTCACGCAGCTCAGCCGCGCGAGCCATGTACAGCGATCGGGTAAAGGACCTGCCCGCGTCTTCATCGAGCAGCACGACGAATAAGTGGCGGTTACTCGCTGCTTACCTCCCCGAGAACTCCACGTTTGATTGGACGTCTTCAACGCCGTACTGAGTGGCTCCGACGCCGGGCCGCTGACGAGGATGGGTTCCATCCTTGAGCTCACTGCGGCATAATCGGAAAAACGGCCCCGTATGGTGACGATGAATTACCCACCCGCCGGGACGTGACCGGAAGGAATGGTGTGCTGTGAATTCTGCAAGGTTGCCCGGACGTGGCGTGGGTGCACTCTCGGAATCTGACGCGGAGATATATGTTGCCTCCGTGTGCTTTAAGACCGGGCCGCCGGGTGCTGCCGGAGTTGAGGTCGAACGGTTAGTCCACGATGTCTCGGATCCTCAGTTCCCGGTTTCGGTGGCGCGGGTCAGCGACGCGATGGCGGCATCACAGGGACCGTTACCGGGTGGAGGAGTAATCACCTTCGAACCAGGCGGGCAGTTGGAGGTGAGCTCTGTGTGCGCGCCTGATCTTCCCTCTCTCGTCGTGGCGACCCGGGCGGATCTTGCAGCTGTTGAGGCTCTGCTGGCGGATGCTGGTCTTTGCTTCGGCGCGGTGGCTTTGGACCCTGCTCGGCCGCCGGTGCGGTCATTGGATCATCCACGTTATGCCGCCATGGAGCACCATTTTGATCGTTTCGGCTCTGCGGGACGGGTCATGATGTGTTCCACTGCTGCTCTGCAGATTTCGCTGGAGGCTGGGTTCGACACTCCGGGTTCCAGTGGCGCGGCGCAACGTTGGGCGCGACTGCACAATCTCGTTCCGGTCCTTGCTGCTATGTTTGCAAATTCCCCGTTCCTTCATGGCGTCCCCAGCGGTTGGCAGAGCAACCGGCAGCGTATCTGGTTGGCGATGGATGCTTCCCGGACCGCAATGGTTCCCCGCTCGGTGGACCCGCGCTTGGACTGGGCCCGCTACGCGCTTGATGCGCTGCTGCTGTGCATTCCCTCAACAGAGGCTGCCTGGACAGCTCCGCGCGGGTTGACGATGCGGAACTGGTTACGTGGAGAAGGCCCAAGACCTGCAACGCTCGACGACCTGAAGTACCACCTGACAACTTTGTTCCCACCTGTCCGCCCGCGGGGGTTCATGGAGATCAGGGTGATCGACGCACAGGCAGGCAGCGACTGGGAGTCTGTCACGGCCATGGTGACAGCCCTGATGGATGATGAGCATGCAGCCGACCTGGCCGCAGAGGCCTGCGCCCCGGTGGCGTCCCTGTCCAATCCGCTCAGGACAGCTGCCCGTCACGCGTTGACAAATCCCGTGCTCGCTTCGGCAGCCTACGGCTGCGCCGAAGCTGCTCTGATGGCATTGCCCCGTTTAGGGGTTGACGCCGCCACGCGTAACCGCGCAGAAGATTTTGTTGATCGATTTACGGCGCGGGGCCGGTGTCCTGCGGAGGAACGACTGGAGGTGTGGAGAAAGACCGGCAGTTATTTTGGTCCGTCAGAGTATGAGGAGCGTTGTGAAAATGTCCGATAATTTTTTTGAATCCGGTGCCGATCCGGAAAATCTCAAAACTTTCATCGCCGACGCGCTGGAAAGGTCCCGGAACCGAACGCATGCGCTGACTGAGTGCGACGAGGAAGATCTGCTGAAGCAGCACTCGGCGCTGATGTCGCCGCTGGTCTGGGACCTCGCGCATGTCGGCAGCCAGGAGGAACTCTGGCTGGTCCGCGACGTCGGCAAAATGGAGCCGCTGCGGTGCGACATCGACGAGATGTACGACGCTTTCCAGCATGCGCGCAGCGCTCGCACCTCGCTGCCGTTGCTCTCACCGGAGGAGTCCCGCAAGTACCTCGCCCAGGTTCGGACCAAAACCCTCGATGTCCTGGATCGGACTCCCCTGGAAGGCTCGCCATTGGTGGATCGTGGCTTCGCCTTCGGAATGATCATCCAGCACGAGCAGCAGCACGACGAAACGATGTTGGCCACCCACCAGCTCCGGGTTGGCACACCAGTCCTGCATGCCCGGACTTTGGCAGCCGACGTCGTGTCCACCGACCGGCACTCTCTACCAAAGGAAGTGCTGGTCCCCGCAGGGACGTTCATGATGGGGACCTCGGTGGAGCCCTGGGCACTGGACAACGAACGTCCCGCCCATCCGGTCGATCTGCCCGCGTACTGGATCGACACTATTCCGGTAACCAACGGCGCCTACCGATCTTTCATAGACGACGGCGGCTACCGAACCCCCCGCTGGTGGACGGCCCAAGGATGGAAGCACGTCAGAGAAACCGGAATAGTGGCGCCCAAATATTGGGAACGCGACGGTGACCGGTGGGTCAGAACCAGATTCGGCGTCGTTGAACAGGTGCCAGAAGACGAGCCGGTGCAGCACGTGTGCTGGTTCGAAGCGGACGCCTACGCCCGCTGGGCTGGGCGTAGGCTTCCGACCGAACCAGAGTGGGAAAAAGCTGCGCGGTACGACCCCCGGTCCGATTGCTCGAGGCGCTACCCGTGGGGTGATGAAGATCCCAGCCCGCATCACGCGAACCTGGGCGGATCAGCTCTGCGGCCTTCCCCTGCCGGCTCCTATTCGCGCGGCGCATCACCGTTGGGCGTACGCCAGCTCATCGGTGATGTTTGGGAATGGGTCTCCAGCGACTTCCGCCCTTACCCCGGATTCATCGCGTTCCCCTATCAGGAATACAGCGAAGTTTTCTTCGGGTCTGACTATAAGGTGCTACGCGGCGGCTCCTGGGCGGCGGACGCAGCCGCGTGCCGTGGGACATTCCGCAATTGGGATTACCCAATCCGACGGCAAATCTTCGCCGGCTTCCGTACGGCGCGGGATGCCGCACCGGACGAGGTGCGTTAGCCGGTGTGCCGTCACTTAGCTTATATCGGGTCCCCGATGCCGCTCGCGGAGTTGCTGCTCGCCCCCGCCCACGGGTTGTTGACGCAATCCTGGGCGCCCAGACATCAGCGATACGGGACCGTGAACGCTGATGGTTTCGGTGTCGGATGGTATGCCTCGGGGGATCCCTTACCCGCCCGTTACCGCCGCGCAATCCCTCTCTGGGCAGACGGGTCCTTCGCTGATGTCGCTCGGGTGACCTCCAGCCGGGCGGTGCTCGCGGCCGTCCGGTCCGCGACACCAGGAATGACGCAGGAGGCATCAGCTGCTGCCCCCTACGCGCACGGGCCCTGGCTTTTCAGCCACAACGGCCGGATAGAGGGTTGGCCGCAGGCAGTGGAAGCTCTGGCCGCATCGCTTCCGCCCGCTCGTCTGCTGGCCCTTGAAGCTCGAGTCGACTCCGCCCTGCTCTGGGCACTTGTCCTGGAACGGCTCGCCACAGGAGACTGCGCCGGGGATGCGCTGGCGCACGTGGTCAACAGCGTCTCTGCCGTCACCGGCGCCCGACTGAATTTTCTACTCACGGACGGCACGGTCATAGCGGCCACGGCCGCCGGAGATACCCTCTTTTGGCGAACCGGTCCCGGGAGCGTCGTGGTGGCCAGTGAACCTTTCGATGACAGCCCCGACTGGCATGAGGTGGCGGACAACTCTCTTCTGACCGCCACCGCCGGCTACGTCGACGTCCGTCCAATTCCCACTCTCACGAAGGAACAGGTAGCCCCATGAGCCTCTTTGCCGCCCGCCCCGCCATCATTCACCACCTATCTCCGGACCATCTAGGGCGAAGCCTGCGCGCAGACGTGCGCACAGGACTGAGCGCGTCGCCGAAAACGCTGCCACCCAAGTGGTTCTACGACAAACTCGGCAGCGAACTATTTGAGCGCATCACAGGCCTGCCGGAGTATTACCCCACACGAGCCGAACGTGAAGTGCTAGAACTCCACGCGGCAGAGATAGCGACCGCATGCCCTGCAGAGACGCTGATCGAGCTCGGTTCTGGATCTTCCCGGAAAACCCCCCTGCTGCTCAACGCCCTGAAAGACGAAGGCTCCCTTCGCCGTTACGTTGGCGTAGATATCAGCGATAGTGCACTGCTGGATGCCCAAAACGAATTGGCTCCTGCCTTCCCCGGCCTTGAGCTGCAGGCCGTGACAGCGGACTTCGAGACCCAGCTGCACCTGCTACCTCGGGCCGGACGTCGCATGGTCGCGTTATTGGGCAGCACCATCGGTAATTTTGAGCCATCGACCCGAGCGAGTTTTCTTTCTAACGTTCGCGACTTGCTCGGCAAAGACGGTGGTTCACTGCTTCTTGGTACGGATTTGGTGAAATCGCCACACGTCCTCGTTTCGGCTTATGACGACACGGAAGGGATCACCGCTGACTTCAACCGGAACGTGCTGCGCGTTCTCAACACCGAGCTCGGTGCCAATTTCGACGTGATGGCCTTTGAACACATGGCGGTGTGGATGCCCCGAGAGGAATGGATCGAGATGCGGCTGCGCGCCAGCAGGCCAATGATGGTGCACCTGCCAGAGATGGATATGAACATCCAATTCCACGAGGGGGAAGAACTTCGAACGGAAATTTCGGCCAAATTCCGCCTTGACGGCGTGGTCGAAGAGATGGAAACGGCGGGGTTCTCCGTGGCCGGGCAGTGGACGGATCCGCAAAATCGTTTCGCCCTGACCCTGGCCGCAGCGATCTAAACCGGCCCGGGGACTGGCCCCGGCCAACATGTCAGAACGATCACCGAAGAAAGCCAACAAGTCGCTGGATCTCAGCCTCCGTGTTGTAGTAGTGCACCGAGGCCCGCACCACCATATCCCCCTTTATCGTGTCCACTGTGGGGACGCGGTCGACCTGAGCGGAGAATAAGGGTGCTACCGAGACATTGATCCGGTGATCTGCCAAGTTGGCCTTGATATTCGTGGCGTTGTTTCCTTTCACCGAAAAGGTTACGATGCCGCACCTGATGATCCCGCGATCGTGGACAGTGACCGAGGGCACCGCCGCCACTTCAAACCGCAGCTGACCCGCGAGACCGACGACACGCTCTTGTACAGCCTCCAGGCCCAAGGACACGGCGTGATCGGCGGCCCGTCCGAGGCCAGTGGGGACTGCGGAATGCCCGTCTAGCATGACGGTCTCCAGCTCTCCTAAGACCGCGCTACGCACATAAACAAACGCCGTACCGCGCGGTCCGCGCAAAAACTTTCGCCCTGTTCCCACCAGCACGTCGCAGCCCAATAAGTGCACATCCAACGGCATCTGGCCCACCGACTGGCATGCATCGAGCACAAACATCACCGTGTCAGCACGGCAACGTCTGCCTACCTCCACCGCCGGATCCACCAAGCCGTTGGCCATTGGCACATGTGTAAGCGCGACCATGCCAACATTTCCACGCTCGATTTCTCTTTGTAGGGGCTCCACGTCAACCTGCCCGTCAGCATCGTCATCAAGCACCACAACCTCTAGGTTATTGCGGCACGCAATCTGCCGCCGCGCAACCACATTGCCGGCGTACTGGCCTTGCACCCGTTGAGTGAACATTCTCTCTTCTGAGATGTCCACTCAATGGGGGCAAGGCCAACCCCACCGGTCAAGATCTCGTCTCTGATTGCAGACGCTACAACATGCCCCAAAAGTTCGCGCTCCGGCTTTACTACGAAGTTCATTCAAATGTTTTGTCAGATCTCGAACTGGCCGAAAGGGCGTCGCTTCGGGGATCGAATGCTGAATCGTCTCGGGGTCATGGCTGCTAGCCATTACGACTCACCCCTCAAGTGAATTTAGAGTCCGGGGGCCTTTCCAAGCTCGACGCGCAGCTGGGACAGGCGGGCGTAAGCATGGTCGCGATATGCCAGTAATGCCTCCGTTTCGGCGGCATCGATGTCCAGAATTCCGCGACCAGATTTGAGGCCGAGATCGCCATTCTTGATTATTCTGGTCAGCGATTCCGGAGGAGAAAAGCGATCTCCGTAGGCCGTCTCGAGGGTTCTATAAGCCGCTTCATACACGTCAAGGCCCGCCATGTCACCGATGGCGAACGGGCCGAAGAGGGCCAGCCTAAACCCGAAGGAGTTGCTGACGACAGCGTCAATCTGTGCGGGTGTCGCGGTGCCCTCTTCGACGATGCGCATCGCCTCCTTATAGAGCGCAAATTGAAGCCTGTTGGCGACGAATCCCGGCGTGTCTGCCACCCGCGCGGGTATCTTGCCCGACTTGACGATGAGCGCTTCGGCGACGTCAATGGCCTCCGGGGCGGTGTTAGGCCCGGGTATCAGCTCGACGCCAGGAATGAAGGGTGCCGGGTTCATCCAGTGCACGCCCAGGAATCGCTCCGGGTTAACGACGGCCGCGGCCAGTTCACCGATGGGAATCGCCGAGGTGTTGGTGCCGATAATGGCGTCTATTCTCGCACTCTGCGAGATCCGCTGCAGGATGTCCAGTTTGACTCTGAGAGTCTCGGGCGCTGCCTCGGCGATGTAGTCCGCGCCGACCACGGCGTCTTCGATGGAGTCTGCCGCGGAGAGGTTCTTCCCGATGGTGTCTGCGGCTCCCACGGGCATCAGGCCACGGGCCTCAAAATCCTCGGCCTGCCTGATAAGACGGATCCGCGCCCGTTCTGCGGTCTCCCTATCAATGTCAGCCAGTCTGACCGGGTGCCCCCCGAGGGCCAGCACCTGAGCGATGCCGCCTCCCATATAGCCCGAGCCGACGACGGCCGTCGTTGAAATGTTAGCTGTGACAGTCATGTGTAACCCTTCCGAGGAAGCGGCCCCGGGCTGTGGACCGAGGCTGCCTGGATCGTGTCTAGCGGATGGTGTAGCCACCGTCGATCGCGATGGTGTGACCGGTGATAAGCGATGCGGCGTCGCTGAGCAAGAATGCGACGGCTCCAGCGACGTCCTCGGGCTCTCCGAATCTGCCGATCGGGATCCGGCCGAGAAGCTCGGCCGCCCAGTCTGGCCGGCTCAGGGTGGATTCGGTCATTTCCGTGCGCACGAATGTGGGTGCAACTGCATTGACTCGAATCCCGTTTCCCGCCCATTCAAGAGCCAGAATTTTGGTCAGGTGAATGAGTCCGGCCTTACTCGTTCCGTATGCAGCACGTTCTTCAATCGCAACGATGCCGGTTTGGGAGGCAATGTTGACGATGGATCCCGCCGTGCCGTTGCTCAGCCAGCTTCTGGCCAGCGCCGTCGACAGGAAGAAGCTGCCTTTGAGATTCGTATCGAAGACGGTATCCCAATCCTGATTTGTTACCTCGATGGCGGGTTTGGGGATATTTACGCCGGCGTTATTGACCAGCATGTCAATGCCACCGCTATGCAACTGCAATGCGGCGACAAACTCAGAAATCGAGTCAGGGTCGGTCATCTCGACGGACAGCGCCGGTGTGCCATACCTGTCCGCTATCTGCTGACTGGTCGCAGCGTCACGACTCGTTCCGTAGACGGTTGCACCTTGCTCGGCAAGGCCATCGGCGATGGCCTTGCCGAGCCCGCGCCCGGCGCCGGTCACGAGCACACGGTGCCCGTCCAGACGAAAGTCGACCATCGGGTGCGTGCTATTTCTCGAAGGTGTGGGTCGACCACGGGAGCGTCGTGCCGCGGTACTTCGCCGCACGAACATCTCCCGAGCGGGCGTGGCCTTCAAAGCGTTCCACGCGTGCTGCCCGTCCACACAGTTCACCGAAAAAAGCGCTGGATTCGGTGTTCGTGACTTCCTGGTACGTCACGGTACGCAAGAACTTTCCCACCCAGAGTCCGCCGGTGTAGCGGGCGGCCCCGCGGGTCGGCAGAACATGGTTGGTTCCGATCACCTTGTCACCGTAGGAGACACAGGTTCCCTCGCCTAGGAACAGTGCACCGTAGAAATTCATCTTCTCGAGAGCCTCTCGAGGATTCTCTGTGAGAATCTGCACGTGCTCGTACGCGTATTCGTCGGCGAGGGCGTAGGCATCATCAAGATTTTTGACGACATGAACGGCGCCCCAATCCTGCCACGCCGCAGCCGCGTAGTCCCGGGTAGGCATGTCGACCAGCAGGGTGTCGATGTGTTCGATGACCTCCCGTGCAAGTTTCTCGCTGGTGGTGATCAGTACGGCCGGAGAATCCGGACCGTGTTCTGCCTGGGAAAGGAGGTCCACGGCAACGATGAATGCATCGGCGTGCTCGTCAGCGACGATGAGCACCTCCGTGGGCCCGGCAAAAAGGTCGATGCCCACTTCGCCAAAGAGCTGGCGCTTGGCTTCGGCGACGAACGCATTGCCCGGGCCGGCGAGCATGTTGACCGGCTTGATGCTCTCCGTGCCCACGGCCATAGCCGCAATGGCCTGGATGCCGCCAAGGAGGTAGATTTCATCGGCGCCGGCGAGGTGCATGGCGACTACGGTCGCATCTGGAATCTCACCCTTTATCAGCGGCGTGCAGGCGGCCACGCGAGCGACTCCGGCGACCTTGGCGGTAATGATGGTCATATGAGCGCTGGCCAGCAGCGGATACTTACCACCGGGAATGTAGGCACCGACCGCCTGGATCGGCACGTTCTTCTGACCCAGGAGCACGCCGGGCATGGTCTCGATTTCAAAGTCCGTCAGCGACTCGAGTTGCTTCTGTGCCATGAAGCGCACCTGCTGCTGAACAAAGGTGATGTCATCAATGACCTGTTGGGGCACGCGGCCCATAATCTCGGAAAGCTGCTCCGCCGTGAGAAGGAATGATTCCGGCGCGTAGTTGTCGAATTTCTTCGAGTACTCCCGCACAGCCTCGTCACCCCGGGTACGAACGTCGTTGATGACGTTCTCCACCGTGGCACGCACGTCGGGAGTACTGCCGCGATTCGCGCTTGTATCTGCCGGTGCCTTCAGCAGTTGTGAAGCGACGAATGACGTGGTTGCCGTTTCGACGGTCATGGGAAAACCTTCCATCTACGTTGATGGGCGACACTTGAGGCGCCCGGTCCAAGGCCCAACCGAGCCCGACTTGTTGACGAGTGTATACGTATACACCGCATTGATCAAGACATTGCATCTATCGCGTGAATACGTATACACTCCTGTCTACGGATGCCGCCGATATGGTCGTACCCGGAGGCCGACACGGTCACAGACAAAGGAGTCTCGGTATGAGCGCCCCCGCCACAACAGCTGCACCCCCCACAACTCCACCCACGGTTGATCCGAAAATGCGTCGCAGGGCGCTGGTCTCCTCAACCCTTGGTACCTGCATTGAGTGGTACGACTTCTACGTGTACGGCGTCGCTGCCGCCATCATCCTGAACGTGCAGTTTTTTCCCAACGCCAGCCCGTTTGTGGGCATCCTGTTGTCTTTCAGCACCTACGCCATCGGCTTCGCCGCACGCCCGATCGGCGGAATCATCTTCGCCCACTTTGGTGACCGGCTGGGCCGCAAAAAGATGCTCATGATCACTCTCGGCCTCATGGGCACCGGCACATTTCTCATCGGCATCCTTCCGACCTACAACACCATCGGCATTGCAG
The DNA here is from genome assembly GCF_004403345.1 of Cryobacterium lyxosi. Lineage (NCBI taxonomy): Bacteria > Bacillati > Actinomycetota > Actinomycetes > Micrococcales > Microbacteriaceae > Cryobacterium > Cryobacterium lyxosi. The sequence continues at coordinate 96,138 of NZ_SOGT01000005.1, read as the reverse complement.
CGCCGATCCTGTTGGTGCTGCTGCGGATCGTCCAGGGCATCGGAGTTGGCGGCGAATGGGGCGGTGCCGCTCTCATGGCTACCGAATTCGCCCCCGCTAAGAAGCGTGGCTTCTTCGGCTCCTGGCCCCAGATTGGCGTTCCTGTCGGCACACTGCTGGCCAACGGTGCATTCTTCATCATGGGAGGCCTCATCACCCCTGAGGCCTTCATCGCCTGGGGCTGGAGAATACCCTTTCTAATCTCCATCGTGCTCGTGGCGATCTCGTTCTACATCCGCAGCAAGGTGGCCGAATCCCCCGTTTTCGAGGAGATCAAGCGCAAGGGCGAGATCGAGAAACTCCCGGTAGTGAAGGTCATCAAAACGCGACCACTCATTATTCTCAAGGTCGTTATGATGCGGTTCGCCGAGAACGCAAACTACTACATCTACACGACATTCCTGCTGGCTTATGGCCCCGCGATCTTGCTAGAGAAGAACAGCATTCTCCTCGCCACGATGATCATGGCCGGCCTCGGCGTCTTCTCCATCCCATTCTGGGGCTGGGTTTCCGACCGGTGGGGTCGCCGGTACACCGTCATGGCTGGCGCAGTCACCATGTTAGTAATGGCTTTCCCGTTCTTCTGGGCCGTCCAGACCGGCGATTTTTTTATGGTGCTGCTCGTGCTGATCCTCACCTGCAACATCGGTCGTGACCTGTGCTACTCCGTCGAACCCGCCTATTTCACAGAGCTTTTCGAACCGAAGCTGCGCTATTCTGGAGCCTCGGTTGGCCCGCAGGTTGCGGCGGTTTTCGCCGGCGGGTTCGCGCCATTGGTCGCTACGCTGTTGATCGGGCCGGAGTTTGACCGGTACTGGCTCGTGGCGGTCTACATGGTGCTGACCTCACTCATCACCCTGGCCGGCGCTTTTTGGTCCCCCGAGACGGCCCCACGGGTGCGACTGCGCCGTGGCCTCTCCGCCGAATATGATCCAATCGCTAACAAGTAATTCTGTAATCTCCTCGAGGAGGACGACGTGATAACCAGCCGAGACGTCGCACAATTAGCCGGCGTGTCCCAAGCGACAGTCTCGCGTGCCATGTCGTCCTCCTCGAGAATCAGCGCTGAGACAAAGGCCCGGGTTCTGGCGGCGATGGAAACCCTGGAGTATGTGCCACACGCCGGGGCGCAGGCGATGAAAACCCAGCGTACGAACACAATCGGCGTCGTCGTTGCCGACATCACAAATCCCTTCTACCCGGAAGTGCTCGATGAGTTAACCCGTGAACTCGACGCTGCAGGCTACAGAGTCGTCATTTGGAACGCGGGCGGCGGCAGTCACCATGATGCCCTGCGTGCCATCCGAGAACGAGCCGTGGACGGCGTCATCTTCACGACAGCGACCGAGGACTCTGCGGAGCTGCAGGCCGCGTTGAAGAAGGGCAGCCCGATTGTCTTGATCAACCGCCGCATCGACGGTCTGCAATGTGATCAGGTGACGAGTGACAATCTCTCCGGCGGGGCCGTCGTTGCGGACTACCTTATCCAGCACGGAAAGACTCGGGTTGGCTTCATCGGAGGCAGCGAAAGCGCGAGCACCTCGCGCGATCGCGGCCGGGGATTCATGAACCGGATGACGGAGCACGGTTATCCGGTTCCGGACGACCTTCTTCGTCAGGGCGGCTTCTCGCACGAGCAAAGCTTTCGGGTTATGAATGAGTTCATCAATCAGGCCAATCCGCCGCAAGCCGTTTTCTGTGCCAACGACTTCATGGCCTTCGGAGCCCTCGATGCGGTGCGCAGTAATGGGCTGACCGCCCCTGACGACTTCTGGGTCATCGGGTATGACGACGTTGAAATCGCATCATGGCAATCTTTCGACCTCACCACCGTGCGTCAGCCAAGCCGAGAAATGGCTCGTGTCGGAGCACACATGCTGCTCGATCGCATCAACTCACCACAGATGACAGCTCAACAAGTTATCTTTCCTTGCGAACTCATCATCCGCGGCAGCGCTCGGGACTGAGGCATGGCTTAGATCAGTTGCGCTGCACACCCGCGGCAGCTGGTAGATCTCCGCAGCCGACTCCGCGAATACCGAAATGAAATGATCCTAATCGATTGGAAGCACGCCAACTGCTCAGTCCGATCGGGTTTTCTCCACGTGGGCGCTCCACCAAACAATCGGGCTGCTCTCCGCGGTGATCATTGAACTCGCCCCGGATACCCCGTCCTGGGACGAGATCACCCGACTGATCGATTCGCCCCCGAAACCCCGCGGTAAATCCCAGAAGACCGTAAAGCGCTCCAACCTGGCCGAGGCACGCCAGCCACGGCCACTGCGCGCGCCTCTCCCGCTACTGCTGGGGATTCCGCCTCTACCGGATTGGGACACCAGACGGACTCCCCGTCGTCTGCGGCCTCGACAACCCCAAGGTCGGCAAACGCGCAGCCGCCGAAAGCACGCTCCGCCACCAACAACTGATCAACCAGAGCAGGTCATTATCTGAGACAAGGCTTTGCCGACGTGAACGTGTCCACTGAGCAACCAACTCCACAACAAAATTGTCTCAAATCCTAGGTGGTTTGCCGACTCGGGCTGTATTCGTGGTGCGGGGGTGGCTATTTAGTGAAGGTAGACCCGGTGTCAACGTCGGGTGTTCGTTTCTTGAGTGTTCACCGCACGGGCACTCTTCGGCCACCCGATGAGTCTGTCGCAAACCTATGGTTTGTGACGTTACGGCCTATTCCAATTGAGCGGAGCATCCTATGTCCTTACATCTTGTTCTGGCCACGCTGGCCCTTATGCCTGCCCTAATGGCACCTGCCGCACTGCCAGCAGCCGCAGCCGACGATTCCGGCGTGCTGCCCCAGAAGACCCACTTTGATCTGCAGGCCCACCGGGGTGGCATAGGCATGACCACTGAAGAATCGCTGGAGGGGTTCGGCAAGGCCATGCGCCTAGGTGTCACCACGCTGGAGCTGGACACCCAGATCACCCGGGACGAGAAGGTAGTCGTCAATCACGACCGGCAGATCAGCCCGTCAAAGTGTCGTGACACAGAACCGGCCACGCAGGGCGACCCGATGTACCCGTACGTGGGTAAGTACATCAAAGACCTGACCCTGGCTCAGATCAAGACGATGGATTGCGGCTTCCAGCAGCTACCCGGCTTCTCTGAGCAGGAGCAAATCGAAGGCTTCCGGATGGTCGAGTTGAAAGATGTGTTGAACCTGGTCAAGAGCTACCACGCCAAGCAGATCACCTTGAACATTGAGACCAAGGTTGAGGCCGGAGCCCCGGAGCAGACTGCGCCAGTGAACCTCTTTGTGCGTCGGGTCTTTGAGGAGATTCGCGCCTCGGGCATCGAGGACCAAGTCACCATCCAGTCCTTCGCCTGGGGGGCACTCAACGAGATGCACAGCCTTGCGCCCGAGTGGCCTCTGGTGGCGCTGACCAACCGAGACTTCCTGCAGGTGGGTGAGCCCGGTGCCTCACCCTGGCTCGGCGGAGTCGACGCCGACACCTACGGCGGCGATCTCGTCACGACGGCTGCCGCAGCAATTCCCGGTGGCCTCACTGCGGTGTCACCCAACTATGGGTTCCCTCAGAATGGCACGGTCGCCGACCCCGGCTTTCAGTTCTACCCGGATCAGCAGATGGTGTCAAAGGCACACGCCCGCGGTCTCAAGATCATTCCGTGGACCAGCGATGATCCGGCCACGGTGAAGGAGCTCATGGACCTGGGTGTCGACGGCATCATCACGGACTACCCGAATCGGGTTCGGGATATCATGGCCGACCGCGGGATGAGACTACCGAAGGCGTACGAGCCGCGCTAACAACTGATCGCGAGAACCGGAGAAAAATCCGTCTTGCGTCGAAGAAAATTGGCTTCGGGTTGCGGCAAAGTTCGCGCCCCGCGGCGTTTCGCGAAACGGTCCGATCGGAACAAAAAGAAATCGATCCTGAGGCTCCTGAGGAGCGTTTTCTACCTATCTCATCAAGCAACCTCCACCTCGGGATCGAAACTGACACCGAACGCGGTGTCGCAGTCGGCGAGGATCCGCTTTCACGCGAGGGCGACGGAAGCAGATGCCCACGCGTCACTGAAAGCGTCATCGTCTTGCTGTGCTTGCACGCGGACGCCCATCTCTCACCCACCTGAATCAACCATGGACCACCAAGAATGTCCGCGTAGAGTGGGATATAGTGCGTTGCGCGGTTCCCTGTAAAACCAAGGGAATCCGCGAGTTCCCGAGACATTCAGTCAGGTCCAGAATCGCCCCGATTCTGCAAGGGGCGGGTTCGAATCCTTTCAGCCCGACAGATGAAATATGTCAGAGGCCAGTTCCGCACTTCGCGGAGCTGGCCTCTTGTGCGTGATTCGGACGAATACGCCAACGGTTAGGCCAATTGAGATTTTCGGACCGCCACGAACAAAGCGCACTAACGGCGAGAGACAGGCAACCGCGGGCGAGTGACCGCGTCATAATGGCGTGTCGGGCTACGTCGGTGCCCAAGCCGTGCGAATGTCGGCGAGGAGCGCCGGGAGGTAGAAATCCTGGGGGTGGTGCCGCATACGTTGGTCAGTGCCTCGGTCCAGACCTCGCTGACTCGAGTCCGGCGGCCTGCAAGCGCGCCGACCTTAAAAAACAAGATTTGATGCCTTTGCGTAGGAGCACTTTATAATTAATGGGCCTGCAGAGACGCGACCTTGTGGCTCTCTGCGCCAGGTCGGCTCACAGCATCCACGATGATGGTCTTGTGAGCAATGGTGGAGAGACAGCCTTCGAGTTCGTGATGATCCCGGATTCCCCCGACGCGCGGTTGTTCGTGGAACTTTCCAGCTATGGGGTCGACCTCAGTGAGGCCCGTCATGCCCTCGAGCTTGCCAGCGAGGGCGGCGAGGACTCGCCACTTCGAGATGCAGCGGCATACCTGATCGGGTTCGCCGCTCTTGCCTACTGTCGGACCTTCTTCGATTCCAAGGTGCGAAAGCCTCTGACAAAGCACATCGTGATCCCTGCCGAATTCCAGGACCTCCATCGGCTTGTTGGCGCGTTCAGGAACACCACAATTGCGCATTCCCAGTCTGAGCTCTCGACGACTTTCCCGGTTGGCATCCTTGATGCGAGCACCCTGCGAGTGAGAGATGTGACGACAGCAACCTATTCTCAGACGTTCCCGCAACCAATGGTGAGCCGCTTCCTTGAACTCTTGGAGGCTGTGGATGATCTCCTTTTCGAGGCGATCCAGCCGGTCCGGCAGAGGTTGATTAAGAAACTGGGCAGGTCGGATCGTGCCGCGATGGTTGCCAGGGGTGTCCGCCCGAATGTGATCGACGCGTTAGATGCTGACTTTGATCCGCGGACGAAGCGATTGCCCTATCCCACCTCGAACAAGCTGCATTGGTCGTCGACACCGTTGAACGGCGAATGAATTCGCGCCTCGCGCTGGGTCCGATCCGAGTCACGGTCAGGCGCTGAACTTCCTGGAGGAAAGGAATGAGGGCTGCGGAGAAAATGGAGTGCTGCGCTCACCGCCGATCCGCGCCCTACTGCCTTTCGTAAACGGCCCACCAAAAGTCCCGGAAACTCGAGGGTTTCCGGGACTTTTTAGGTTAAACAATTGATCACCCCATCTAAAACCCATCTAAAACTCCTCCGAGAACGCCTTCTGGCGACTCAGCAGTGCGAGGCGACCACGTCACATTTGGTCCCCTGTGATTGCTTAGGTGCGCCAGTCGCACCTACGGAATATGAACACACACGAAGCAACTTCAACCACCGTCTCCCCCGAGGGGTTGGAGCCCCTGATGGATGTCGCCGAGCTGGCGAACTACCTCGGCATCCCGGTCTCCACCGTCTACGACTGGCGCGTGCACGGCAAAGGCCCTGTTGCGGACCGGTTCGGCAAGCATCTGAAATTTGCAATCTCCGACGTGCGTTCCTGGATGGCCCAGCAGCGCGAACCGTCTGGGCAGCCCGACAGGCGGTGAACTGAGATGTCGCGGCCACGCATCACGATCGGCACCTTCGGCGACATCACCATCCGCACCAAGCTGTCGGGCCAGGTCGAGGCCCGCACCCACTATTGAGATTGGGACGACCAGTCGCGCCTGGTGCAATCCACCGGCACCTCCGCCCGGGCCGCCGAACGAGCGCTGAAACGCAAACTTTCTAAGAGGAAACTGATGCAGCCCACGAACAGCTTCCTAACCCCGGACAACCCGTTCACCGAATTGGTGACGTACTGGCTGGATGACATCGACGCGGAGGGTCGAATCTCCAAGACCACCCGCAATCTGTATGAGCGCAACATGCGCACGCTCGTGCCGCCGGTGTTTCACGATCTCACGCTGCGCGAGATCGGCGTGGTGCGATCAATTCATTAAACAGATAGCGAATCTCTCTTACAGCCGGGCCAAGCAATCGCGGGTCGTGGTGCGATTGCCGACCGGAAGGCTGGCGTCGGCCATGCCTCTGGCCCGCGGCCGGACGGGCAGCTCGGCTCAATCAAAATCATGATGATTTTGTGCAGTTGTGGGCAGAATGTGGGCACGGGGACCTCGGCCGGTGCCAGGCCGGTGTGCGCAACCCGCGAGCACAGATGCATACCTCGTTAAAATTGCGGTCTCAACGCCCTCCTAACCGAGAGCCTTCCACAGCACGCCCGCAACCGCAGGTCGACACCATCGGTGTCTACACCGGCACGACCGAATACGGCTCCAGCTCGATGGGCGATGGCACAACCCTGCAAATCACCGCGGACGGCAATTGGAGCCTGACCATCGCGCCAGTTTCTGCGGCACCCGGGCTCGCAGCATCCGGTGCCGGTGACGGCGTGTTCCTCTACGACGGCTCCGCCAGAAAAATCACGGCCACACACGACGGCTCAAGCAACTTCTCTCTCATCGAAGAGACCCGCGAGGCCTTCACCATGGGACTGCTCGTAAACGAGATCGGCGCCGACTCAGGAACCGTGCCGCTGAGCTCCGGCCCGTCCGCCATCGTCGTCAGCGCCGACGGCAACTGGACCCTGCTGGCCGAATAGGGGGTTACGGGGCCACGTCTTTTTGGGCCTGTCCCCCGTGCCGACACGATAACGTGAATCGATACTTTGGGGGAAACAATGAACGACAACATCAAGCCGAATTCCGCGCCGCCATTTCGCCGCGCATCAAAGGGCCCCGCCCTCCTCACCTACTGGGCCATCTTATTTAAGCGGATGCCCACCCTAAGCGCCCAGCGCACCCCGCTACTCGCTCTGGTCGCCACCGGTGCAGTGGCTGCCGTTGCGATCGCAACACTCGGGGTCTTGCTCTCGAGTCAGGTCGATCAAACGGTTGCTGTTCGAGCGGAGTTGTCGTCGAAGAGCGACAACTACGACTCACTCCGCAGTGACTGGAACAAGCAGAATGACACGATCAGCGGATTGCGCTCGGCCGTCGGCGTCGCGGAACGGCGCGAAGAGAATCTTCTATCGGCGGAGGCTGCGCTCACCACGCGATCATCCGCCTTGGACACCCGCGAGGGCGAGATCAAGGTCGCCGAAGACGTCGCTGCCGCCAACACCTTTGCCGGAGAAGGCACCTTCCGAGTAGGAGTTGACGTGCAACCAGGCCAGTACACGTCTGAAGGTGGAACGAACTGTTACTGGGCGCGCCTCAATGCCACGGGCGACGACATCATCGACAACGACTTGGCGTCTGGTCCCGCCGTCCTCACCGTGCAAGCGTCCGATGGCCTCATCAAGACCTCGAATTGCGCGCCGTTCACCAAGACCGGCTAGCCGACGCGGATTGCAGTAGCGCTGGCGGCGAAATGACGCGTGCGGGCATCCTGGCACGGTGGACGGACAGACGCGTTCTTACCTGCCAGAGGTCGCCTCCGACTGACACTTGAACGGCGGGTCAGGCTGAAAGGCAGCGGGCCCCGAGCCGCGGTGAAACTATCGGCGGGGCGTGCCCGGTAACCAACCAGAGAGATCCCGCAACCCGGCGGGCGTCCTGCTGGCGGCATGGGGACTGTGGAGTAGCGGTCGGGTGGCCAGGGGTACAACGGCCTAGTTCCATCATCACCGTCCAGGTGAATAAGGCCAGTGGGAGTTTAGGCGGCTAGTTCGAGCCGTCCATTCTCGCCGTGTTATTTATTCACGTTTCGTGAGCGGTCCCCCTGTACAGTAAGTGCGTAATCCTCACAGCTGTGACGCACTCCCGCGCTCATGGTTCGCCGTGGTGGAAGAACGGAATCCCCGCATGAGAAAAATCTCGCTCGGCCTGATCGGCATCGTCGCCGCAGCCGTCAGTCTCGCCATTGCAGTACCCGCGAACGCCGCCAGCAGCGTCCTCTACGTACCGGACAGCTTCAACCCCGCACTTTCTGACACGAGGGCGACAGGGCACTACGAAGTGGTCGCTACCGGTCTCCGCATTTATACCGACTCGACCACCAGCACAGACAAGGTCGCTGAGTACGTCGACACGAACACCCTGCTCGCCGCAGCCGGCGAACCAAACCTTGAGTACACGAACACAGCCGGGGGTATCCCCGGCGCCCAGCTCATCGTCGACTTCGACTCTGACGGCACCGCCGATGGGATCCTCATCGGAGAGCCTGCCGCCTATGGCAACGACTGGTGGTTGAGTAACTCCGCAGACCTGTTCGTCAAGAACGGAGCACCGTCCCACATGGGCGGATTCGGCAGCGACAACCACGGCACCCTCGACCAGTGGCGGACCGCCTTCCCAAACGCTGTCGTCACCGCGTTCGGCTTCTCCCTCGGTTCAGGAGTCAAAGGCGAGGGCGTCCTCAACGCGATCAACTTCGCTGGCACTGAATACACGTTCGGAACTCAGACTGTGCTCTCGGGCAAGGACAACTGCAAAAACGGCGGGTGGGAAACTAGCACGAGTCCCGTCTTCACGAATCAGGGTGACTGCGTCAACTTTTTCGCCTCTTCGAAGGGGTAGTCGTACTCGGCAAGGACATTGGTGACAGTTCGGGCTCGTGAAAGGTGAGGGCCTCCGGGCTTCGGGACTGCAGATGATGATCACGCTGGTTTGATTTCTGATCCGGTTTCGTGGCGTGAGCAACAACGGAACGGTCAGTGGCGTTAAGCGGATGGGTTGAGTCCATCTACCGCCATTGGCTGTTCCAATGTCGGTGGAGTTTCTGACAGATGACGAGGTCGCGACCTTTGGCCGGTACGCGGTGGCGTTGACGCAGGCAGACCTGGACCGCGTGTTTCCTCGACGACGCCGATCTGGTGTTGGTGGGCCGACATCGAGGCGAACACCCTCTTGAGCTCGTCGCACTGACCTGATATTTTCGGCCAACTCCGAGCTGCGTGCGCTGTCGGAGGTCTATGCGAGCCAGCACGCTATAAAGAAGTTCATAAGCGACTTCGCATCCGCGTGGCACACGGTCATGAATCTTGACCGCTTCGGTCGGTCATGATCCCATCTGCCGGATGATACGGGTGGGAGCGTGATCAACTTCCTCGAATGGTTCGACACGAACTACTCCGACGCTCGTCAGGGAACCACTCCGCCAACTCGGAGTGGCTGACCGCGACCGCCGAGGTGAGACCCCGATGCTGGACTTCCTGCCGCGCCCGAACGACGTCGCGCTGCGAGCACCCCGCGATCTCGAAAACCGACGGCTAGCTGCTGGGCGCAGAATCCTCAACCCGATTGGGCCGGTTTCACACGCCTCGCCACAATCCGAAGCTGCCTTCATCCGGACAGTCCACCGAGGAGAACGGGCACCCTATCCGAAAGGGTAGTGAGAACCGTCAGAAAACAGTATTACCCCTGCTCGTTTGCTTCGCGAGGATGATCATCAAGCGGAAAGCATCCGTTCGTCCACTAGAACCCGATGACTGAATCGAAGGGGTACAAATCGTGAATCCGACAGCACCTGCGATTCGTACCGTGCACAGTACCGCAGTTGACATTGCTCGTAATCTGTCCCTCGTCAGGGACGAGATCGCGGACACTACGGCCAAAATTGACGAACAGGAGGTCGCCACCCTGACGGCCCACCTTGGCCAGACAGGCCGGGTGTTCGTCGCCGGAGCGGGGCGGAGCGGCCTTGTCTTGCGAATGGCCGCCATGAGGCTGATGCACCTGAGCCTGACCGTCCACAGCACCGATGAACCGACCGAACAACTCTGGCTCAGGCACGCCAACCTCAAATAACCGAGGCCTCCACTTTCCACATTCACCGTGTTCCCCTACAGAAAGAAGCAACATCATGAAACTCCAAGTAGCTATGGACCTCCTCACGGTCGAAGATGCCCTCGAACTCGCCGGCAAGGTCGCCGAATACGTCGATATCATTGAGCTGGGTACCCCCCTGATCAAGGCCGCTGGTCTCTCCGCTGTTACTGCCGTCAAGGCGGCGCACCCGGACAAGATCGTCTTCGCTGACATGAAGACCATGGACGCCGGAGAACTTGAGGCCGATATCGCCTTCAAGGCCGGCGCTGACTTGGTCACCATCCTCGGAGCCGCCGACGACTCGACCATTGCCGGCGCCGTCAAGGCAGCCAAGGCCCACAACAAGGGCATCGTCGTCGACCTCATCGGCGTGGCAGACAAGGTCACCCGCGCCAGGGAAGTCCGCGCGCTGGGTGCGAAGTTCGTCGAAATGCACGCAGGCCTGGACGAGCAGGCCAAACCCGGTTACGACCTGACCGGGCTGCTCCGCTCCGGAGAAGAAGCCCGCGTCCCGTTCTCCGTGGCGGGCGGTGTGAACCTCTCCACGATCGAGGCGGTCCAGCGCGCCGGCGCCGATGTCGCCGTCGCCGGTGGTGCCATCTACGGCGCAGCCGACCCCGCCCTGGCAGCGAAGAATCTTCGCGACGCCATCCGCTAGCCCGTCCATTAATGGGGCGTCTCACACAGCTGCGGGACGCCACCCCCGGGGTGCGGTACCAGTATTTCCTGGCCCGCATTCCGGGATTCTTCACCTCTGGCGCCACAGGCCATCCCAGATGGATTCCCCGGAAAGAAGCTCCTGTTATGCGCAGCCACGCCATCGAGCGTTTGGAAGTCCTCATCACCGAGCCTGGTCGACTTCACGAAATTCTCAACGACGCAGAGGCCGGGCTTCGGCAGGCAGCAATGGCCCAACGGTGCGCCGGTATTTTGGTGACCCGCCACAATGCAGGCCGTTACACTCTAGAACTCAGCGACACGGTTCCTTTTGGGGAGACTTGGGAGCAGACACTCTCCTAATTTCGGTGGGCTGCCGTGCATCCTCAGCGGAGTCCGGTGCTGTGCGCCAGGGCGATGGCTTCGGTGCGGGAGGCGACGTCGAGCTTCCTGAACAGGTTTCTTACATGGAATTTAACTGTGTTTTCACTGATGGCCAATGTCGAAGCGATGGTGCGGTTGCGTTCTCCGGCAACGAGGTGCTGGAGAACTTCAAGCTCTCGGGGCGCAAGGTTCCAGGCAGTGATATCCCTGGCCAGGCGGGCGGGGGGGTCCAGAGGGAGCGTCACGAAGATGTCTGCACCCCAGCCCGGCATGACGTCGATCTGCAGGTTTCCGTTGAGTGCCTGCACCCGCCGGTTCAGGCGAAGGATGCTTGGCGCATCCGCGGCGAGCGTACCGCGGCCGTTGTCTCTTACGTTGATGAGCAAGTTCACCCCATCGCAGTCCCACTGCGTTCGGACCCTGCTGACGTCGGGTTGTTCCATCATGACCAGAAGGAGTCCACGAACGATGGCCCGCGCCGCGTGCGCAACTTCACCGGGCAAGTCTCTTCCATTGAGCGGTGGCTCGATGAACTCGACCTCAAGGCCGCCGAAGCGTGTGAGCGGTCGAAGGTCCTGCCGAAGGCGCTCGAAGGCTGTGGCGACGGGTTCTTTGACCAGGTCATTCGTGCGGTCGCTGAGGGTGCGGAGCTCCACCAGAGCTTTGGCGGTAAGGTCAATGACGGCCGAGTGCGCTGACGTATCGTCCGAGCGCAGCGCTGCCAGGAGGATCTCCAGGGTTGTGGAGTGCAGATCCGTGAGTTCCGCCGTCACGCGAATACGTTCAGCCGAGGCCGCCCGGGATTCCAGCAGGTACGACGGCGGCGCATCGGCCACTTTCTCACGAATCCGCCGGGCAGCAATGCGCCACAGATACATCAGCAAATCGACCTCGTCGGCATGCTGCGGATCGTTCGGCTGAGGGTCCGTCAGGACGAGGAGCGCATTGCTGGAGGCGTGTTTCAGGGCGAGTACGGGGCGGTGTCGCCCGGCGAGCTCAACTTCTCCGAACCAGGGAGCCTCATCGGGAAGGGCAGCGCGAAGCGCGCCAAGTTCGACGATAGAGACCTTTGAGATGATGTCTTCATCGCCCACCTTCTTCTGCGGCCGTCCGGTGCAGTCTTCGGTGAAAATGATCAGCGCACTGCTTCCCAGGTAGGGAAGTATGGCGTCACGCAGCCCTTTTGCTATCTGGGTCAAGGGCGCGTCGGCCAGTTCCGCCACAGCGTGCAAAAGTGGCCACGGCAGTTCCGAAAGAGGCACGGGGACTACCTTGCGGCGCTGATCGGCGGAGGCGTTCATGTGCATACACTACCGGGTTGAAAAGACTCTTAACCTATCCCAAAGTGTAGTTAGAACCGTCAGAAAACAGTATTACTCCTACGCGTTTGTTTAGAGATGGTAGATATCAAGCAGAAGCATCCGTTCGACCGCTACAGGCCGATGATCGAATCAAAGGGGATTAATCGTGAATCCGAGAGCTACCTATTCCAGCACAACAGATTCAGAGATACTGTCCTGGACGTCCGAGGACCGGCGCGCCGTGGACACAATCCGGGTTTTGGCCGCGGACGCCGTTGAGAAGGTCGGCAACGGCCACCCTGGCACCGCCATGAGCCTTGCCCCGGCCGCCTACCTTCTTTTCCAGAAGCTGATGCGACACGATCCGAAGGACCTCGACTGGATAGGTCGCGACCGTTTCATCCTGTCCCCCGGGCATAGCTCACTGACCCTGTACATCCAGTTGTTCCTGTCGGGCTGCGGGCTGGAGCTCGACGACCTGGAAGCCTTGCGCACCTGGGGCTCACTGACGCCCGGACACCCGGAATACAAGCACACCAAGGGTGTGGAAATCACCACCGGTCCACTCGGCCAGGGCCTGGCCTCGTCAGTGGGTTTCGCCTACTCGCAGCGCCGGATGCGCGGGCTCATGGATCCCGACGCTGCTCCCGGCACCAGCCCGTTCGACCACACCATCTGGGTTATTGCTTCCGACGGCGACATGCAGGAAGGCGTCACGGGCGAGGCGTCCTCCCTGGCCGGGCACCAGGAACTGGGCAACCTCGTGGTTGTCTATGACGAGAACCATATCTCCATCGAGGACGACACCGACATCGCCTTCAGTGAAGACGTTCTCAAACGCTACGAGTCCTATGGCTGGCACACCCAGCGCGTGGACTGGACCGAGACGGGCGAGTACGTTGAAGACGTAGAAGGCCTGTACTCAGCCTTGCTGGCTGCGAAGGCCGAGACCTCCAAGCCGTCTATCATCTCCCTGCGCACTATCATCGGCTACCCCTCGCCCAAGAAGCAGAACACGGGTGCCATCCACGGATCCGCTCTGGGGGCCGCCGAAGTGGCAGCGTTGAAGGCTGAGCTCGGATTCGACGTGGACAAAAACTTCGACGTCGACCCGGCAATCCTGGCCCACACCCGCAAAGTCATGGACCGCGGAGCGGAAGCCCATGCCAAATGGACCACCGATTTCAACGCCTGGAAGTCCGCCAACCCGAAAAACGCTGCCCTGCTCGAGCGCATCGAAAAGAAAGAACTTCCGGCCGGCTGGGAAGCCAACCTTCCTACCTTTGAACCCGGCAAGGACATCTCCACCCGCGCAGCGTCCGGTAAGGTCCTCAACAGCATCGGCGACGTGCTTCCCGAACTCTGGGGCGGCTCTTGCGACCTTGCCGGCTCCAACAACACGACCATCGAGGGATATGGGTCGTTCGTGCCGGCATCCAAGCAGACCGACACGTGGTCCGGCAACCCCTACGGCCGGGTACTGCACTATGGGATTCGCGAACACGCAGCTGCCTCCATCGTCAACGGCATTCACCTGGGCGGTCCCACGCGGGCCTTCTCGGGTACCTTCTTGATTTTCAGCGACTACCAGCGCCCTGCCATACGCCTGAGCGCGTTGATGGGGGTCCCGTCTATATACGTGTGGTCGCACGACTCGATCGGCCTCGGCGAGGACGGCCCCACCCACCAGCCGGTAGAGCAGCTCGCTACCCTGCGCGCCATCCCGGGACTGGACGTGGTTCGCCCCGGCGATGCGAACGAGGTTTCCGCGTCCTGGAAGAAGATCCTGGAAACCACGGAGAACCCTGCCGGTATTGTGCTCACCCGTCAGAACATTCCCACCTACGCCCGGGGCACGGGCGTGGCCACCTCCACTGAATTCGGCTCAGCCGACGGAGTGGCCAGGGGCGGGTACGTGCTGGCTGAAGCCGTCGCTGTCGGCTCCGTCACCACCGCTCAGGTCATCTTGATCGCGACCGGTTCGGAGGTCCAACTCGCCGTTGAAGCTCGCGAAGCACTGGCCACCGAGGGCATCGCCGCCCGCGTGGTCTCCATGCCGTGCGTCGAGTGGTTCAACAAACAGGACGCCGCCTACCGCGAGTCCGTCCTGCCAGCCGCCGTCACGGCCCGCGTCTCCGTTGAGGCGGGTCTTGCTTTGGGCTGGAAGGAATTCGTCGGCGACGCCGGCCGTTCCGTCAGCCTTGAGCACTTCGGTGCCTCGGCCGACTACCAACGCCTATTCCAGGAGTTCGGCATCACGGTGCCGGCAGTCGTCGCCGCCGCCAAAGCCTCCCGCGCCGCGGCACGCAACTAACCACTGTTTTCGAAGAAAGAAGCTCAAGTCATGACACAGTCAACTCCCACCGCGCAGCTTTCCGATGCCGGCGTGTCCATCTGGTTGGACGATCTCTCCCGCGAACGGCTCTCCAGCGGTAGCCTGCAGAAACTCATTGACGAAAAAAACGTTGTGGGCGTCACCACCAACCCGTCCATTTTCCAGGCCGCGATAACGTCCGGCACGGACTATGACGCCAAGATCGCCGAACTTGCGGCCAGGGGCAGCAGCCTCGATGAGACGATCTTCGAGATCACCACCACCGACGTCGCCGACGCGTGCGATCTCTTCGCCCCGGTTGCCGCCGCTACCAAGGGCGTCGACGGCCGTGTCTCGATCGAGGTCGATCCCCGCCTCGCCTGGGATACCGACGGGACGATCGCCGAGGCCAAGCAGCTCTACAAAAAAGTCGGCAAGGACAACGTCCTCATCAAGATTCCGGCAACACTCGAAGGCCTTCCGGCCATCACGGCGACCCTGGCCGAAGGCATCAGCGTCAACGTCACTCTGATCTTCTCGCTGGAGCGCTACCGCGCAGTTATCGAGGCCTTCCAGTCCGGTCTGAAACTGGCCATGGAAAACGGCCATGACCTCTCCAAGATCCACTCGGTGGCATCGTTCTTCGTCTCTCGAGTGGACACCGAGATTGACAAGCGCCTCGATGCCATCAGCACCGACGCGGCCAAGGCACTCAAGGGCAAGGCAGGTGTGGCCAATGCCCGTCTTGCCTATCAAGTCTACGAAGAGCTGTTCTCCACTAAGCGATGGGCAGTCTTGGCCGAAACCGGCGCACTGCCTCAGCGTCCCCTGTGGGCCTCCACCGGCGTCAAAGACCCCGCCTACCCCGACACGCTATATGTCACCGGCCTGGCTGCTGCCGGCGTCGTGAACACCATGCCGGAAAAGACACTCGACGCGACCTTCGATCACGGGGTCGTCACCGGTGACACCATCACCGGCACCTACGAGGAAGCAGCCGGCGTGCTCACGGCCCTCGAAGGCCTCGGCATCTCGTACACCGAGGTCGTCGCTCTCCTGGAATCCGAAGGACTGGACAAGTTCGTAGCCAGTTGGAAGGAACTTCTGGCCGACGTGGAGGGCGCCCTCGTCACGGCCCGGGAACGCGCCCCCATCCGCTGATCTCTCAGCTACGACGCTGCCGGCCTAATCCGGGCCTGATCCGCACGCTCTAAACCGCTACCGAAAGGCAGACACCATGTCCATTTCACCCTTGCAGTGCTGCATCAACCCCAGCATCCTTTCGGCCGACTTCGTCAATCTCGAAGCCGAATTGGCCCGCATCGGCAACGCCGACGCCGTTCACGTCGACGTCATGGATAACCACTTCGTGCCGAACCTCACCATTGGATTGCCGGTGGTGGAACGGCTGCAGAAGGTCAGCCCAGTGCCGTTGGACGTGCACCTGATGATTTCCGATGTCGACCGCTGGGCGCCGTCCTACGCCGATGCCGGAGTGGCCTCGGTGACCTTCCATGTGGAGGCGTCGGACGCACCCATCAAACTGGCCCGCGAGCTGCGGGCCAGAGGAGCCAAGGCAGGCATGGCGCTTCGCCCGGCTACGAGCGTTGAACCGTATCTGCACATGCTCTCGGAGCTGGACATGTTGCTGATCATGACGGTGGAGCCCGGTTTTGGCGGGCAGTCGTTCCTGGATGTTGTGCTACCCAAGATCCGCCGTGCCCGGGAAGCTATCGAGGGTTCAGGGGTTGACGTGGCCATTCAGGTCGACGGCGGCATCACCGAAGAAACCATCACGCGGGCCGCGGAAGCGGGAGCCAACGTCTTCGTCGCCGGATCGGCCGTCTACGGCAAGTCCTCGCCTGCGGATGCCATTGCGTCACTGCGCGACGCAGGCCAGCGTGCCTTCACAGCAGCACTCCACTCCAGCCACACGTAACCCCGACAAGTCTGAAGGACCACTCATGCGCGTTCACATCGCAACCGACCATGCCGGCATGGAGCTCAGTTCCCACCTAATTACGGCACTGGCAGCCAAAGGCTACGAGATGGTGGACCACGGCCCCACGGCTTATGACGCCGAAGACGACTATCCGGCATTCTGCATCACTGCCGCGTCCGCCGTCGTGGCCGACCAAGCCGCGGGCGTGGACGCCCTCGGGATAGTGTTGGGCGGATCGGGCAACGGTGAGCAGATCTCTGCGAACAAGGTCATAGGCGTGCGCGCGGCCCTGGCCTGGAACCTCGAGACGGCAAAATTGGCTCGCGAACACAACGATGCGAACGTGGTGGCCCTAGGGGGTCGCCAGCACACCGTTGAGGAGGCTACCGAACTGATCGAGGCATTCCTGGCCGAGCCCTTCCGCAATGCCGAGCGCCACGTGCGACGCATCGGCCAGATCACCGCGTACGAGGCTCAGCCAAACAAGACCGCGGCCTCGTCGTAGCGCTCCTGCGGAACGACCTGCACTCATGCATCGGTGATGGGATTCTGCGGTAGGCCCCCGCCTGTCGAAGGCTTGCGTCGCGATGTGCACGGCGGTATCGAAACCGAAGCTGTATTCGGTCGTATCAAGGTCGTTGTCCACAGCCTGGGGAACATCCACGTTTTTTAGTCCTGCGTCCGTGAGCCGCTCGGCCGCAGCACGGGACCCTCCCCGCCAATCGCAATGATGGCGTCAATGTTTCAGTCGGCGCGTGTGGCCGCGGATGACACCGGGGCCGCCGCCGTTTTCAAACATTGGTGCGCGATGTGCCTAGCGTGCTGCCACCCTGATAGGCGATCGTCACCGCTGGTGAGAATTTTAATTTTCGTGTCACGGCTCACACGGCGGCAAGCACGGACAAGGCCTCCCGAACGACATCAGTCGCGGGGAAGAACGGGCGGTGCACACCAGCCATCTCGTCCATGACGCGGATCACCTGGCAGCTGTAACCGAACTCGTTGTCGTACCAGACATAGAGAATTAGGGTCTTGTCTGTTGAAACGGTGGCGACTCCGTCCACAATGCCGGTACGACGGGAACCGACGAAGTCGGTGGAGACTACCTCGGGTGAGTCAATATAGTCGATCTGCTCGCGCAGGTCAGAATGCAGCGACATCTCACGAAGGTAGTCATTCACCTCGTCCCTGGTCGTTGTGATCTCGAGGCTGAGGTTCAAGATGGCTAGGGAGACGTTCGGCGTGGGGACACGGATGGCGCTGCCCGTGAGCTTGCCCAGCAGTTCGGGCAGAGCCTTGGCCACTGCCTTCGCGGCACCGGTCTCGGTGATCACCATGTTCAGTGCGGCGGAACGGCCGCGCCGGGCACCTTCGTGAAAGTTGTCGACCAAGTTCTGGTCATTGGTAAACGAGTGGACGGTTTCGACGTGGCCGTGGATTACCCCGAACCTGTCATTTATGGCCTTGAGCACCGGCGTGATGGCGTTCGTGGTGCAGGACGCCGCCGACACGATCCGGTCAGCATCAGTGATGGTGTCGTGGTTGATGCCGTGGACGATGTCCTTCAGCGAACCATCCCCGGGAGAGGTCAGCAGTACCCGTGCAACACCCGTGCTCTGCAGGTGTTGGGACAGCCCCGTGGCGTCACGCCAACAGCCGGTGTTGTCCACCACCAAGGCGTTCGTGATGCCGTAGGCTGCGTAGTCAACGGTGGCAGGGTTGTCCGAGTAGATGACCTGCACCTGCACCCCATTGGCCGTGATGGTGTTGGCATCCTCGTCGATTCGAATGGTGCCGTCAAAGGGACCGTGAACCGAGTCACGGCGCAGCAGGCTGGCACGCTTGGAAAGGTCGTTGTCAGACCCACGGCGCACCACAATGGCACGCAGGCGAAGGCCGTGACCGCCACCGACCTTTTCAATCAACAAGCGGGCCAAGAGTCGGCCGATCCGGCCGAAGCCGTAGAGCACGACGTCGGTGCTGGTACCGTCCTCGTAACCGTGCTTGCCCACGATCCCGGCGAGCTCGGCACGAAGGAACTCCTCCAAGGTGGCACCGTTGCCATCTTCTGTGAACTTCTGGTTCAGGCTGGCAATGTCGATCGTGGCCGAACCGAGCTGCAATTTCGCCAAAGTGTTGAGTAACGGAAAAGTCTCCTCCGGGAGCAATTCGTCTTTGCCGATCCGGCGCGCGAAGCGGTGCGCCTTGAGGATGTCCATTGTGGAGTTGTTGATCAAACTCCGGCCATGAATATTGAGCAGCACGTTATTTTCGCGGTACAGGCGGCCTATCACCGGAATCATGGCCTCGGCGAAGGCCTCCCGGCCCATCCATGCATCGAGACAAGAAGCAGAGGTTTGTCGCATCGGACTGCCTTTCCAGAAAAAAACGATAACCCCATCCTCTTATCAATTGCGGGTAGGGGAAACGCTAATTCAGACGGTTCGAACCACCTGTTTAGGTAGGTAAATCTGGGATTTGCGAATAGGGCTGCCGCGCCATATGGTTTCCTATTACACCAGCGAATGTAATAGTGGAGCGAATCGCGTTCGGTGGATGCACCGCGGGAGCACTCACTGCACCGGCCGGCTCATACATCGGGCCAGGAGCAGTCCGTACCAGCGATGCCCGTCCGAGGTTGGCATTTTGGATCTCGTGGTAGACCGTGCAATTTGATGAGTAGCCCTAAGGCAGTGCACTATTTCAAATGACCAGCGACCCCAGCCGACATCCCGCAACTCGACCGCGACCGACATCCATGGCGCGTGGCAACGATTTGTTCAGGGAGAGGACGATGTCTACGGCGTGAGGCCAGAAGTGGCGATCTCGTGGCAGCGATCCAGGGATCAGTACCACATCGACCCGTTTCTGTCCGAGGCCCCAAGCGCGGTCTCACAGGTCACGCACTCCCTCGATCAAGATGTCGTCTTCGCAGAGCTAGGTTTTCGCGCCGCTGCCATTGCAAACGAGCTAGCCGACACCGGAGGCGTTATCACCGTTGCCGACGCCAGCGGCAGAATTCTGGCCGCCTGGGGCGACAAGAACACCCGCTCAATCGCCACTGAGGGCGGCCTCGCGCCATGGTTTTGCTGGTCAGAGGGCGCGGTGGGCACGAACAGCATGGGCACCGCACTCGAAACCAAGCACGCAGTTCTGATCAGGCAATCGGAGCATTGGGCCCAGGCCTTCCACGAATGGTCCTGCGGAGGTATCGCGGTGCGGGACGTGGTGGGCGGGGAGCCACTCGCCGTCCTGAACATCTCGTGTTGGCGCACTGAACTGCCACCATCCTCGCGCAGATGGCTGGAGACCGCTGCCACCCATGCCCAGAACAGTTTGCGCAAGCGCGCCCACGACAGCGGCAGTGAGATGCTCGCCGCTTTCTCCCACGCCGGGGGACGGCCGAACGAGTCACTCGTCGCCGTCGACACGGCAGGTGGGGTGGTGATCGCCGACGATGCGGCGAGCATCATTCTCGGCGTGCCCGGCAACACCCCCGCGGTCAACCCCGCCGTGCGCTGGACTCCGCAGCTCCCGTCATTCATCCACGCTGCCCGCTACGCCACTAAGCGGGCGAGCGCAGACCCGGGATGGACCGGCTCGACGCAGATCCTCACCACTCGGGCAGACGAATTGTTATCGATCGGAATTCGCCCCGTCTTTCTGCACCGTACTGTGATCGGACACCTGATCTCGTTCGGTGGCTTCGCTGGCGAGCAGTTCCGACAGGCACAAACAGGCGGGGTCTTGCTGGGACAGTCCCGTCGAATAGTGGCCCTTCGCGAGGAGAATCGCATGGTGCTGCTCGGGACGTCAGAGGTCGCCGTGGCCGAATCAGATGGCAGCGACGTGTGGCTTCTCACGAATGAAGGCAGGCTGCGCGCTGCTCTGTCCGGCTTGGACAAACTCGACAACGAGCTGGCCGATACTGGCGTTTTCTTGCGAGTGCACCGTCAGTACCTTGTCAATCTCAGCCGAATTCGGGAGGTGGAACGCCGAGACAAGGGCGAACTGGTCCTGGTCATGGACAATCGCGAGAACACCAGGGTGCCGGTGTCCCGGCGAAACGTGAGCGCGGTACGTCGTGCGCTGAACATCTAGGGACGCACGCCACCTCAATCGTCACGCCGAGCCCCTCAGTGTTGGTGCACTTCGCAGGCGCAATACATGTTTCGACACGTATAGCACGCGGGCATCATCTTGCAGCGCGGACAGACGGCCTCGCAGCTGACTGGCACCGTGTGCCGGTCAGCATCCGCCGACGCATAGGACTCCAGGCAGTGATAGCACAGCGGCCGCGCACTGGCGTCCCCCCTGTTACGTACGTCGATGTTCGACATCAGAAGTCGCCTACGCCCGTGAACATCAGGCCCGACATCAGCAGAACGCCGATTCCGGTCAGCAGGTCTGGACGGACGCTGAAGGGGACCAGGTTGACGGCCGTTTTACCGATCGCGTGTCCGGCGAACGACAGGATCGCGGTGGTGACTCCGAACAGCAAAGGCGCGATCCATACCGTTCCGCCTACGAGGCCGAGGGCCGCGCCCCCGGCCACATTGTCGAGGCTCAACGGCACGGGCAGCCAGCGTCGAGCGACTTTCATGTCCGGGTCCACACGCTTGGGTGACCGGATCGATTTGATCACGAGATAGAGGCCGTATCCGGCCAGGACGGCCGCACCGATCATCTCGGCCGTGTCAGAGATCTTGGTGCTCATGAACACGCCGACAAGCATCCCGACGAGCGGTGCCACACCATCCCAGACGCCGAAGTACAAGGACGTTTTCAGTGACTCGCGCCAGGTTGGTTTGAGTAGTCCGAGCACGATCGATGTGCGAAAGTTGTCCATACCGAGGACGAATCCGAGCGCTATTACGCCTATCATTGCCTGCCTTTCAATATGGTTTCGGAGAACTGAACGAGCGTTGTCGCGGACATCCCCCGCGTACTAACGGTCGTCCGTTTCTTGGTGCGGATCAGTTTCGAGCGGGGAGTCAGCGAGCTCTCCTGCGGACGCAGCGGGTCGTTAGCTGCCGCCACCGCATCCTCAACGATCCCGTGGTCGGGCGAGAGATGACAGACCGGGTCAGTCCGGGCAGCGTCGCCGGTGAGTGCGAAGGCCTGACAACGACAGCCGCCGAAGTCTATTTCCTTGCGGTCACAGCTGCGGCAGGGGTCTGGCATCCACGCGTCGCCGCGATACTGCTGGAACAGTGGCGCCGACTCCCAGATCCACTCCAGGGAATGCTCGCGCACGTTGGCCGGGGGCAGGTCAAGGGCGCGGCCCAACTCGTGGGCCGCCGGACACGGCAGCGCCTCGCCGTTGGGTACGACCGTGAACTGGCGACTGGCCCAACCGTCCATGCAGGGCTTGGGATACTTACTGTAGTAGTCCGGGATGACGTAGATGATCTCCATTGTGTCGCCGAGGCGTTCTCGTGCCGCCCGCACCACCGCCTCAGCGCGCTCCAGCTGGTCCCGGGTCGGCAGCAACTCATCGCGGTTATGCCCTGCCCAGCCGGCATACTGCGTGTTTGCCAGCTCTACACGGTCCGCGTCCATCGCTACCGCCATATCGAGAATGCCGCCGATCCGGTCGATGTTCTGCCGGTGCAGCACAACGTTGAGGGTGAGTGGCCAGCCCAGCTGCTTGACGAGCCGCGCGGCCACCTGCTTACGCTCGAACGAAGTAGTCCCCGCGATCTGGTCGTTCAGGGCCGCTTCATCGGCCTGGATACTGAGCTGTATGTGGTCGAGGCCTGCGGCGAGGAGTTGCTCGGCACGACGAGTGGACAGACCGAGCCCACTGGTGATCAGGTTGGTGTACAAGCCCAGGTCGGTAGCGCACTGCACCAATTCGACGATGTCGTGGCGCTGCAACGGCTCGCCGCCCGAGAGGTGCAACTGAAGTACACCCAGTTCCGCCGCTTCGGCAAATACTCGTTGCCAGTCCTCGGTGCTCAGCTCATCGCGATAGGCGTCGAGCTCGAGCGGATTAGAGCAGTAGGCGCATTGCAGCGGACAGGCGTATGTGAGCTCAGCGAGCAGTCCGTAGGGCTTTTCCATGATTTACCTCCATGCCATGCTTGGTGACGAGATTCGCCACGAAGCTTCGGACGTCGCTTTCAGCGACCTGGTCGTATCGGTCGCGCAGTTCGGCACTGATCTCCGCGATAGTTCGCTGGGCGTCGCACAGCTCCACGATCGCGGCTCCGGTGGCGTTGATGACCCAAATCGTCTCCGGTGAGAGCAGCGCATATTCCTTGCGCGCGGCACTGTAGGTCAGCCGCACGTGCGGCGCCAACCGCGGCCGGGCGTCCTCGTCAGTGAGTTCCATAGCCTTGGTCAATCGCATCGAGCATGCTCCACAGCACATCGCACTTGAAGGACAGCGCCGCCACGGCGGCTGCCTGCGTCTCTGGAGTGACGCAGTGCTCCCTCACGATCGCGAGACCGTGCTCTGAGTCGAGGGGCGCTTGGGTGATCCGAGTCCTGAAGTAGGCGAGACCCTCTGGGTCGATCCAGGTGTAGTGGCGTTCGAATGCCGCGAGCCGCTTTGCCATCAGGTCGGGTGCGAACAGCTCGGTGAGCGACGATGCCACTGCCTCCACCCATGGCCGGGTGCGTGTGAAGGTGACATAGGCGTCGACGGCGAATCGCACACTGGGTAGCAGGTGCTGTGAGTTTTCTACCTCTTCACGAGTCAGGCCAACGGCCTCGCTAAGACGCAGCCACGACTCGATTCCGCCGGTTCCCTCCGTGGTGCCGTCGTGGTCAGTGATCCGATGGACCCAGCGGCGTCGTACCTCACGGTCTGGGCAGTTGCTGAGGATCGCCCCATCCTTCCGGGGAATGTTCAACTGGTAGTAGAAGCGATTGGCCACCCACCCGCGGATTTCCTCGGGGCTGGACTGTCCCTCGTTCATACGGCGATGGAACGGATGCTCGCTGTGGTATTGCTTCGCGTGCGCGCGGAGCGTCGCTTCTAGTTCGTCGGGTGTGAGTAGTACCGTCTCTTCGGATGTGAGTAGTAGCGTCATCGTTGCTCCTTAGATCTCAAGTTCAAGCCCGTCCACGGCGACTTCCATGCCATGCCGGGCAAGAAGCAGCCGTTCTGGCGAATCGTCGAGCAATATCGGATTGGTATTGTTGATATGGATGTAGATCTTGCGATCGATGAGCAGCGGTGACAGCAGCTCAAGGCTGCCGCTCGGCCCGTCGATTGGAACATGTCCCATGTCACGCGAGGTCTTGCTAGCCAGGCCGAGGCTGGGCATCTCGTCATCACTCCAGCAGGTGCCATCGATCAGCAAGGTGGAGCAGTCCGTCAACTCCTCCAGAATGTCGGGCGTGAGCTGCTGCACGCACGGGAGGTAGACCAAACTCTGACGGCTGGTGGTGTCCGTGACGCGGTAACCCACGACCCTGCCTTTCTCCGCGGCGCCGGCGAAGCGCATCCGCTTCGTGGTGGGGACGTCGAAAGCACGGTACGCCAGCCCCCCGCCCAGTAGCACCTCGGTGCCGGGGACCACCGGTCGCCACGTCACCGGACAATACTCTTTGAGCGTTCGCAGTATCCCGGTTCCGGTGGTGAGGGTCTCGTACACCGACTCTGTTGCGTGCACCTCGAGTCCGCGACCCTCCCGTATCAGGAGCAGGCCGAGCGTGTGGTCGAGTTCAGCGTCGGTGAGCAGAACAGCCTGTAGCCGCGTCACTCTACCGTCGTCGGTGTGCAGGGCGGGAAAGGATTCTATGTGTGACTGGATGTCCGGTGAGGCGTTGAACAGAAACCATTGCTGCCGGTCAGCGCTGACCGCAATGGACGACTGGGAGCGTGGAACGCAGGGTCGCGAGCCGCTTCGTACCGCGCGGCACTGAGGGCATGCACAGTTCCACTGCGGGAACCCTCCCCCGGCTGCCGATCCCAGTACGCGTGCCCACATCCCCGCCGCATCCTTTCGTTGTGAATCCGGTGGGGTGCCGGGCCAACTCGGCCCGGCACCACACCGGATCGCTTACATATCCAGGGTGCCCGCGTAAGCGGTTACCTCAGCTGACACGCGGATTTCTGCGAGCGTGGGCGATTCCCACTTCGGCAGATTGTTGTCTACGATCATGTTCGTTTTCTCCTCTCAGTCTCCGGATGGGTATTGGGACAGCGATCACCCGGGCAGGGCGAAAGCGATCAGCGCGCTGCCGTGGCCCGCGCCGAGCATTCCGGGGATGATGCCTTCGAGCCATCCACCCCATCCCACTGGAACGACGACGTACTGCTTGCCGTCGACGCTGTAGGTCGAGGAGCTGCCGTGATGGCCGCTGCCACACTGGAACTCCCACAACTTCTCACCGGTTCGGGCGTCCAATGCGACGAACTCACCGGTCGGGGTGCCAGCGAACACCAGATCGCCAGCCGTGGCAAGCACGGATGCGGCCATGGGGTAATCGATACGCCAGCGCCACTTCTCTTCACCATGAGTGTCGAACGCACTGACCGACCCGGCCATGTCGTCGATGTCCACCGCGACACCAGCGCCCCAGTAGGGCATGCTCTCCTTGAACTCGCGCCGCCGGCGGGTGGCGGTCGCACCAACGTCGGCCACAGGCACGTAGAACATCTCAGTCTTCGGACTGTACGCCGCGTGCGTCCACTCTTTCGCACCAGCCGGGCCGGGGTAGAAGTGCACCGGTTCGCCCTCTTTCTCCGGGTACTTCCGGGGAGTGACTTTACCGTCTCTGGTGATGACGCCCCAGTCGATCCGGTCCACGAAGGGAGTCACGTGTTGCAACTCACCGTTGGTGCGGTCCAGCACGAAGAAATAGCCGTTCTTGTCAAAGTGGCCCAGCAACTTCTTGCCGTCCCGCTCGAATAGCGTCATTTCCATAGTGGAGTCGTAGTCCCACAGGTCGTGCGGAGTGAACTGGTAGTGCCACTTGATCTCACCTGTGTCGACGTCCAGCGCGACAAGGCTGTCGGTGTAGAGATTGTCACCCTCGCGAACCTCGCCGTCGAAGTCGGGTGCCGGGTTACCGGTGCCCGCGTAGTACAGGTTTGTCTCCGGGTCATACGAACCAGTGACCCAGTGGTTTCCGCCACCGCGCTGCCAAGCCTCACCGTCAGCGGGCCAGGTCTCGGAGCCCGGTTCGCCCGGCTTCGGCACGGTGTACGTGCGCCAGCGCTGCTCGCCGGTCTCCAGGTCCCAGGCGTCGATGTGACCACGTACCCCGAACTCGCCGCCAGCACTGCCCGTGATGAGCAGGTCCTTGATGACCGTCGGAGCGATCGAGGCGCTCTCACCAGCGCGCACGTCGCCGATGGTCTTCTGCCACACCACGTCACCGTTGGTTGCATTCAGTGCAACCAGCTGGGCGTTAGGAGTCACGAAGTAGACCTTGCCGTTGGCCACCGCGCAACCCCGGTTGACGTTGCCGCAACAGAGCGAAACATCGAAGGGCACGGCATGCTTGTAGCGCCAGAGTTCCCGGCCCGACGCCGCGTCGAGGGCCCAGAACCAGCCGTCCCAGCCAGTCACGAACATGACGCCGTCCACGATCAAGGGGCAGGTCTCGAATGCGTAGGTCGACGCACCCGCGATCTGACCGGCTTGGCCTGCCTGGAAGATCCAGGCGGGAGCGATCTTGCTCACGTTCTCGGAGTTGATCTGGTCCAGCAGGCTGTACCGCTGTCCGTCATAGGCACCGTAGTAGGTGAGCCAGTTCTGCGATTCCGAACGCGCTTTCAAGAGCCGCTCATAATCGATGTTGTCGGTCACCGCAGGGGCGATTCCCGGCATGGCGCTCAGCGCAGAGTGGTTGATGGCCTCGCCAGCGTCCACATATTCTATTGTCATCAGTTCAATCCCTTATCTATGGTCGGGGTTGTTCGGGTCGATCAAGTCGGGCTTCTGGGGGCACTTCACCCTGGACAACGATTGCGGCGGTCAAACCGCGGCCCTCGTCATTCCCTCCGGGCGAGCTGTACCAGTAGTAACCCGGGCCATCCAAATTGATCGTCGCCCGTCCTCTCGAGTGATTGACCAACCAGAGAAATTTCTGGTCGCCATTGCTCGGCAGGAGGCAGGCGTGTGTGTTCTTGTCGTCGTTGATGACGGTCAATTCAAGAACACCACCGTGAGGCAGAACCAGGATGGCTGGTTCCCAACAAATCTCGTCCTCTAAAATGCGGATAGTAGCTTCCATTGTGCCGTCAGCACGCTCGGTCGCCTCAGCGATGGAGCCGGTCGCCAACACTCGGCCCATGGACGCCTTATTCTGACCGTCCAGACCAAGCCTGGCCAGTAGAGCAGAGCGTTCTTCAGTTACGGGTTCTTCAACAATCGTCACGGGACATCACCTCTTCATTGAAATCACATTCGCGTTTACCGGACTCCTTGCCCAGCAGGCTGTTACAGAGTCCGCTCGCTCATCCGAGCCAGTTGACAGGTAACGGTATGCCCACCCGAACCGCGTCTACCAGAGACAACCGCCGGACCGACACACCATGCCGCTCAGCCGCCTCAACGTGCCGCTCGTCAAAAACCGTCCCAGTTTGCATGCCGCCATTTTGTCAACGGCTTCGTCTCTAAGCGGGTAGTTCGATCTCATATCTCTCGGGCGGGACGTGCCCGAAGGCGCCGTGATGCGCCTTGTGGCGCCATTCGGCTCCGTCCAAGGCGAGAGCATCGACGTCAGCCAGGGTCCTCAGCGGGCCGTCGCGCAGGATGAGTTCTTCGCGATCGACTCGTCTGTGTAGGTGCCCATCACGGTCTCCACGCCGGCATTGTCATAAGCCTCACTGATGCCCCCGATCAAGGCCACGAGTCTTTCCAGGGCCACCGTTGCGGTGTACCGGATCGACGCGTACCGGATCGACGCGTACCGGATCGACGCATTGGAATGAGGGAACGTCCCGGGAGGCACACCACACGTCGTTTCAAATGAGCGCGCCGCCACGAGACTATCTTGAGCTTTTGCGGATTCTTAATCAGGCAGTCGAGTACCTCCTACTCGCCGCTCCAATGCGCGAACATATTGGACAGCGAAAGGCGATCCTTCCAAGCATCGTCCGCTCAGCGTCGCGAGATCCAAATACACGAGAATTTCTGGGAGAAAAGAATCGGAGACTCGCTCGGGGTCGACGAAAGCGCTCAGCAGGCGCTGCAGCGAGCGATCACAAAAGGAGGAGAGCGCCACACGCCACACGCCAGCTTCCACCGGTCCAGATCGGGGTATCGACCGTACTGCCCCATCCCGGCGGTGTGCGCGGGGCACAAAGGGCAGGCTACGTCAGAGAGGCCTTGGCGCCTGCTTGAGCGACGGCCTGGTCCTGTTCGCCTGAGCCACCGCTAACGCCGATGGCGCCGATCACTTCGCCGTTGCGGGTGAGTGGGATTCCGCCGGCAAAGATCACGATCCGGCCGTTGTTGCTGGCTTGAATACCGTAATACTGCTGGTTGGGCTGGGAGTTATCCCCCAGGTCCTTGGTTTGGATATTGAAGGCCCGGGCAGTGAAGGCTTTGTTGATGGAGATGTCGATTCCGCCAAGCCAGGCGCCGTCCATCCGTACGTGAGAGATGAGATTGCCGCCGGCGTCAACGACGGCGATGTTCATAGGCTGTCCGACCTCCGAGACCTTGGCCTCGGCTGCGCTGATGATGATGCGGGCGTCCGCAAGGGTCAGTGTCATGCTGGTTCTCCTCGATCGGGTGGGGCCGCGGATTTCGTCCACGGCCGGTGGTTGGACGGTAGAGCAGACGGGCTCCTGCGAGCTTGCGGCTTTCGACAGTACAGACGTTCGCGTTTCGTGGTGAATACCAGCCCGCTGAGATGAATTCATTCCCCTATCCGGGCGGCACTTCCTAGGATGATAGTTGATTTGCAGGGTGAGCTGCAGAACCCGCGAACATTTTTCATATTTTTTTTCTCACGGTAGCGGCTGCCTCGATTTCTGCCCTTGTAAACCCGATAGATGGTGGAAAGTTTTTTAATCGACGGTCAACAACGAACGTGTTTATCGCACTGCCTACGCCACGAAATCACAAGCTCGGCGCTACGCCATCCGGCATATCGAAGGATATACAACAGTCGACGCAGGCATTCCGAACTCGGTTATCGCCGGCCTAATGACGTCCACCACGGTTGTTAACAGCCAACATCGGCAGCGTAGAAAAACCCGCTCATTCCGTTATTTGAAGCACCCGAAGCAGGCCAAGACAGGGACACCGCTACGTGGTGGTCAATCGCGAGGTCATCGACGCTGAAACCCTCCGACGCATCACATCCATCAAAACCGGCACGGCGACCGCATCCTTGATGATGAACAGCGCAGCCCGACGGAGACAGGATAACGGGGGACGGCTCGTATCGAGCGGCACGTTGATGCGGGTGAACGGCATGGTGCGGCAGTCTTGCGGTCGTGTCTGGTCGTCGAGATTTGAGTGGCATACGGTTAATTCTCAACTGGATAGCGGACTCTATGCATGCCTGTTGCGCAAGGGCCTCGATAAACACGTATGTGATTTCAATGAAGAAATGAGGAGGTGATGTCCAGTGACGACTATTGAAGAACGGGCCGATCTTCTTCACGGCACTCGTCGCTGCCTGTCTCGTGCCGTCAGCGCGCTCAGTCGCCTCAACGACGAGGAGGATCGTCAACGTTTGGCCCATGGATGAATTGTCTCGTCTGTCCAAGCCGAGCCTGGCCGGGGCGAGAAACCCCCAGAACTTCGACCAGATCGTCCCGATCCGCTTCCAGTCGTCCATAGCGGTGAGCGATGACCACCCACCGCGACCGCCGCCAATCGGCTGCGGCGTAGAAGAAAAACACATCAGATTGTCTCAAAAACTTGACGGGCACAGAGGCTCGCCTGAAGGAGTGGCCATGTCTGGAAGCCCTGACGCCTACGTCGATCGTACGTATAACCAGACCGTGAACGCTCGTCAGTCATCCAAACTGCGAAATCATCCCGCAGAAGACAGGAACCCACATGACTGGTGGCCCCAGAGGCTCGACCTAAGGTGCCTAGCTCGACCGAGCCGCACCATCAATCCGCTGGGCGAAGACTTTGATTACGCCATAGAGTTCCTCTCCCTCGATCTGGAGGATCTGGCACGCGATGTGGACGAGGTGCTCACGACTTCGCAAAGCTGGTGGCCCGCCGACTTCGGACATTACGGACCGCTTGTGCTGCGGATGGCGTGGCACAGTGCTGGCACCTACCGCGTCGGTGATGGTCGGGGAGGTGCCGGCGCGGGTATGCAACGCTTCTCCCCGTTGAACGGTTGGCCTGATAACCGCAATCTGGACAAGGCGCGCCGACTCCTGTGGCCGGTGAAGCAGAAGTACGGCTGCAAAATCTCCTGGGCCGATCTGATGATCTTCGCGGGTAACCGTGCGCTGGAATCGATGGGCTTCACGACGTTCGGGTTCGGCGGTGGCCGGGAGGATGCCTGGGAGGCCGACGAGACCTACTGGGGGCCAGAAGACAAGTGGTTCGCCGACGAGCGACACAGCGGGATCCGGGATCTCGACCAGCCCCTGGCGGCCAGCGATATGGGACTGATCTACGTCGATCCGCAGGGCCCAAACACGGTGCCCAATCCGGTAGCCGCCGCACGCGACATCCGTCAGACGTTCCGTCGCATGGGCTTAGACGATCAGGAGACCGTCGCGCTGATTGCGGGAGGGCATACGTTCGGCAAGACCCACGGAGCGGCCGACCCCGGCGCCTGCCTCGGGCCCGAACCCGAAGCCGCACCGCTCGAGCAACAAGGCCTGGGCTGGGCCTGCCGCTTCGGAACGGGCAACGGTGCCGACACAGTCAGCAGTGGGCTCGAAGGGATCTGGACACCCACCCCGACCGCCTGGGACAACAGTTTCCTAGAGACACTGTTCGCCTACGAGTGGGAGGTGACGCTCAGCCCTGCCGGACTATGGCAATGGATCCCGAGCAACGGTGCCGGTGCCGGCACAGTCCCGGACGCCCACGATCCGGCCAAGACCCATGTCCCGACGGTACTCACCACGGACCTCGCATTCCGGGAAGATGCAGAATACGAGGCGATCGCGCGGCGATTCCTAGAGAATCCAGACCAGATGGCGGATGCGTTCGCACGGGCCTGGTTCAAACTCACACACATCGACATGGGCCCAACCCAACGCTACCTGGGGCCGCTCGTCCCGTCCGAACGACTGATCTGGCAGGACCCACTGCCCGACGTCGACCACGAACTCGTCGATGCCGATGACATCACTGCGTTCAAGCGCCAGCTGCTCGAGTCGGGCCTGGCGGTGGGGCAGCTAGTCTCCACCGCGTGGGCATCCGCTTCCACGTTCCGAAACAGCGACAAGCGCGGTGGTGCGAATGGTGCCCGCCTCCGTCTCGAACCGCAGCGCCGCTGGGATGTCAACGAGCCTGAAGTGCTGGCTACGGTGCTCGGCACACTCGAGCAGATCCGCAAGCAGTTCAACGATTCCCAGCGTGGCGGCAAGAAGATCTCACTTGCCGACCTGATCGTGCTTGGCGGGTGCGCCGCGGTCGAATACGCTGCCGCCAGGGCCGGTCACGACATCGAGATACCTTTTCGGCCGGGTCGTACGGATGCGACGCAGGAGTGGACCGACCCTGAACGGTTCGCCGCGCTCGAACCGACGGCTGATGCATTTCGCAGCTACCTCGGCAAGGGCAACCGGCTGCCATCGGAAGTTCTGCTCATCGAGCGCGCGGGCCAACTGACCCTGAGTGCCCTCGAGATGACAGTATTGCTCGGCGGCTTGCGCGTGATCGGCGCAAACCACGGCCGATCCCCCCTGGGCGTGCTGACCTCGACACCGGGCTCGCTGACCAACGACTTCTTCGTCAACCTGCTCGACATGGACACCGTGTGGGCGCCGAAGCCAGGCGACCCCACGACGGAGACGACCTACGAAGGCCGCGACCGGCAGACCGACGAGCTCAAGTGGGTCGCGAGTCGCACTGATCTCATTTTTTCGACCAACTCTGAGCTGCGTGCGCTGTCGGAGGTCTACGCGAGCCAGCACGCTGAAAAGAAGTTCATACGCGACTTCGCATCCGCGTGGCACAAGGTCATGAATCTTGACCGCTTCGGTCGGTGATAATCCCATCTTCCGGATGATGCCGGTCAGTTGCCTACTATGCCAACTAGCCCCAACAAGGGCATCTGACTGGGCATCTAAATGAGAAAGTCCGCGTCGGGTCTGGGAAGTCGTATCTAGGCTGCGCGATCGCCAAACGCACCTGCGGGCACCGCATCCGCGCCCTCTATGTCCGCACGCCCGACCTCGACGAAGCCTGGGTCGCGGCTTACGACAGCCCCGGCGGTTTCCGGGAAATTCCTTGCGCACGTACGCAAACGCGCCCCACAATCTCCCCCAAACACACCCATTACCGATCGGTATCGGTCAGAGGTTGAGCCGCGCGCGGCACATAAGCTGATGGCTGGAACTGAAAATCACCGGGCAATGGCCTTAGCAGAAAGACCACAAGCAGCCGCAATACATCAAGCAGGAGGACCCACAATGTCCAGAATGTTCGCACTGATCTCCGCACGGCTGTCGGACCGCAGCATCGTGCGCTCCCCCAGCCAGACCTACGATTCTTCCACGTCCAGGCGGCGTGTCGTGCGTAATCGAGTTAGTGCTGCGGCACTGGGGCTTGTGGTCGCGGGGTTGTCAGGCTGCTCCGGCGTCGGTGCTCCGCGCATACCCCCTACGGAGCTGGGATCGAAAAACCTCGGCATGAACGCGGTGGTGGGTCCTATCGAAGTCAGAAACCTGCTTCTAGTCGCACACGGCGAAGCCGAGCCCGCACGCCTCATCGGGGTCCTCCTGAATGGATCAGAGAAAGAAATCCAGGTAACGCTGTCAGACCAAGACGACGAGATCTCCGTCACCCTCGATCCGGGCGAGCAATATGCCTTCCAGGAACACCCGACCCTCTTCGAGACCGCTGACGAGATACCAGGTGCGGTAGCGGATGTCACCGTCACTGTCG
Organism: Cryobacterium lyxosi; assembly: GCF_004403345.1. NCBI lineage: Bacteria > Bacillati > Actinomycetota > Actinomycetes > Micrococcales > Microbacteriaceae > Cryobacterium > Cryobacterium lyxosi. The sequence continues at coordinate 63,324 of NZ_SOGT01000005.1, read as the reverse complement.
GAACGGACACCGAATCAGTGCAGATCCCGATACGAAACGGCAGCCTGAAATGGCTCGAGCCGTACCTGCCAAGCAGCACGAGCAACTGAGAAATAGGGATCAGCGGCGACATTCGCGGGATCACTGTTTCTTCTCCAACTACAACTCCTGCCTCCGTGCCGGGACGATAGGCAACGCGACGGGACGGTGAAAACACCAGCGATCTACGAACGGGTACCGAGGCGGTCGAATCACCCCGCGCCACGTCGCGGGCGTCACTCGGTTGCGCGGTCCATGGTCAGCGCCGTTCACGACGTACCAATCCACCGTTCCAGATTCTTGTCGTCCTCGCCAGCCATGGGCCCTCAAGCCCGAATTCACTTGGAATGACGGGTTTTGTTCGAGAACGAGTTGGACAATTCCGCAAGGACGCCACAGGCTGGCCGAAAGCGCCGTCCCGCACAGGATCGCCATTACGAACGCTCTTTTGACTGCCGTCGGCGGCGGTATTCACCAGCTCGTTGGCGGGCCCGTGGACCTGTCGGCACGGGAGTTTGCTCTGACCCGCTGCATGACTTCACTTTTCTTCGCCTGGCGCTTCGGAATTGAAATTATTTCCTGAGATTCAGATTCGTCGAAGCCAGTCTCCGTTCGGGTGATTACCCCGTGGCGTTGGAGTTCATATTGGGTGCCAACCCGCCATAAATGTATGCTTGCAATTGTTGCGGGTTTGCAACTATTGCATGAGACGAAGGTTTAAGTGATTCCTGACGAAGATTTCGATGCTCGCGCGGCGGACGCCGCGTTGACAGCTTCTCGTGCGCTGATGGGTGTGGTGGCTCGATCTGTCGCAGGTGTCCTGGAGATCATGACGTTGCCCCAGTTTCGTGTTCTCGTGCTGTTGGACACCTCGGGGGCCCTCCGGATGGGCGTCCTGGGCGAAGCCATCGGCGTCCTTCCCTCCACGTTGAGCCGGGCAATCGATCGCATTGTCGAAGCTGGTTGGGTGAGGCGCACGACCAGACCAGCTAGTCGACGTGAGGTACTCATTGAACTCACGCCAGCAGGACAAAACCTTGTCACTCATGCCCTGGAGCAGCGCCGCGACAACATTGCCGAAATCCTGTCCGTCTTGTCGCCCGACCAAAAGTCCGCAATTGTTTCTGCATTTGAACTCTTTGCCGGGGCCGCCGGGGAAACCTCGTCGAAAGAATTGTTGATCCTTGGCATCTAGCACGATAGACGCTCTCCCAAGACTCCAACCCTCACAGGTTGGACCGTGACCCCCGCGTTGCGCGTGCGAGCGATTGAGGCGCACTCATGCCGTTTTGTCTACTAGCGGATCCATGAGGTAGCGATAATTTTAGACATCAATGTCACTGTCCCCACGAAAACAGGAGGCACGTCCCTAGGCGCATTCATGAGGTTTGTCGGGATGAGTGTCGTCGCCGGCGTCCTCGTGACGGCGGGTATGGCGCCGGTGGTCGCGTTGGCCGGCGTGAGCGCGACGCACACCATCACGGTCCTTGACAGCCTGCCGGGCTATCTGGGAATCGAGCAGCTCTCGCAAAAGAGCAACATTTATGCCACCCAGGACGATGGCACCCCCGTACTGCTTGCGTCGTTCTACGACCAGAATCGGGTCGAGGTTGAATCGGATGCCATCAGTCAATTTGTGAAAGACGCCGCGGTCTCGGGTGAGGATCCTCGTTTCTTCGAGCACAACGGTATTGATATTCAGGGCACGCTGCGCGCGGTTGTGAGCAACACATTTAGCGATTCGCTGCGGGGAGGATCATCGATCACTCAGCAGTATGTCAAGAACGTTCTCGTGCAGAAATGCGAAGTCATCGCCGAGCAGGAGCAGAGCGACCTGTGCTACACGGCGGCCACGGAGATCACCGCCGAGCGCAAACTTCGCGAAATGCGCTTCGCGATCGCCGTGGAGAAGAAGTACGACAAGGCGGACATTCTTCGCCAGTACCTCAACATCACGGGCTTCGGTGGCACGGTCTACGGTATTGAGGCAGCGGCCAATCATTATTTCAACACGACAGCGGCGGCAGTGACTCTGCCGCAGGCCGCAAGCCTCGTGGCGATCGTGAACAACCCACGAAAGTTCCAGCTCGATATACCGGACAGTGTCACCAATGGCGCCGCCAACGACTATGCCGCCAATAAGATGCGCCGCGATTATATTCTCGGGGAAATGCTTGCCGAGGAGAAGATCTCCGCCGCCCAGTACGAGGCAGCGGTCGCCACGGTGATCGCCCCGGTCATCACTGCGCCCAGTACCGGCTGCGCTACGGCCGGCGCCAACGCCTACTTCTGCGACTATGTCGTGCACGCACTTCAGACCGACCCCACTTTTGGTGAAGACGAAGAAACGCGGCTGCTTAATTTTCGCCGTGGTGGGTACGACGTGTACACCACGCTGGACCTGGATCTGCAGGGTGCGGCCGTGACAACCATGAACGAAAACGTTCCCAAGATCTCCGACGCGGGAGACGTGGGTGCCGTCATTTCCAGTGTTCAGGTCGGCACCGGTAGGGTGCTCGCCATGACCCAGAACAAGGACTACAGCCAGGATCCGGCCGTGCTGAATTCCGGGACCAACTACAGTGCCATCAACTACAATACCGACCGTGCCGCCGGGGGCTCGAGCGGTTTTCGGCCCGGTTCCACCTACAAAGTATTCACGCTGGCCGAATGGCTCAGCGAGGGGCATTCCCTCAACGAGCGCGTTGATTCTGAGCGCACATCGCACTGGGGCGCTTTCCAAGACAGTTGCCGGGGTACGCAGCGTTACCCCGGGTGGAACCCCCGCAACGACTCATTGAATCAAAATAGATCCAATTACAGCGCTCTCGAATCGACCATCAATTCCTACAACACCGGGTACCTGGGCATGGCGAAAGAGCTGGATCTGTGCGGTATCCGCAAGACCGCAGAGGCCTTCGACGTGCACCGCGCCGACGGCAACCCACTTCGCCAGGGAGCCAGTTCCGTGCTCGGCACCAACGAAATCGCGCCCCTGACCATGGCCGTCGCCTTCGCCGGTATCGCCAACGACGGGGTGACCTGCTCACCGGTCGTCGTCGATCGAATCGTGGCCGCCGATGGCACCGAACTGCCCGTTCCGGAATCCGAGTGCAGCGCATCGGTTGAGCCCGTAGTATCGGGCGCCATGGCCTACGCCATGCAGCGCGTGATGAGCGAGGGCACCGCCCGCTCGTCGTATTACCGAACCAGTCCCCGCGTTCCGATGATCGGCAAAACCGGAACCACGGGTGGCGCAGCGGATACCTGGATGAGTGGCGCGAGCACCGAGGTGGCAACCGTGGCCGGTGTCGTGAGCGTCACGGGCTCCCTCGACCAACGCTCCATGTACTTCGACAGCGGATACGCCGCTACGGCCCGCCATCGGATGTGGCCTGACGTCATGTCCGTCGCCAATGCGAAGTATGGCGGAGACGACTTCGCTGACGGATCCCCCAGTGCTCTCCGCACGCGTCGCACCTCGAACTGAGTCCGGGAGGCTCGGCAGCCGCTCTACCGTCTTGTCTCCCCTGGGAGATAAGGCACTTGGGTTTCGAGACACTATATTTCGCTTTTATCGAGTCGTCGCTTCAGCGCAGAGGGTGGTCGGCTCGTTAACCTCAACGTGCGACACTCTGCCTGTGGCCAGAAAAGTAACTGACGAACAAACTACTAGCCAGACTGAGCGAGAAGTGGGCAAAGCAATACCCTTCGAGGGCGGCACGGCTGACCATCGCTTGCGCGGGAGCGTCTGGGAGGTCTTTTGGGTATTTCTGAGAATGGGACTGACGTCCTTCGGCGGCCCAGCGGCACATCTCGGATATTTTCGCGGGGAATTAGTCCAACGCCGCAGATGGCTGAGCGACAGCGATTACGCAGACCTGGTCGCGCTCGGCCAATTCCTCCCCGGCCCCGCGTCGAGCCAGGTCGGATTCGGCTTGGGACTCTTCCGAGCAGGTCCGTTCGGCGCTATCGCCGCATTCCTCGCTTTCACTCTGCCCTCCGCCGTCTTGATGGTCGCTTTCGCGTACGGCGCGAGCGCATTCCAAGGCGTAGTCGGTTCCGGAATTATCCGTGGGCTCACGATCGTCGCCGTTGCGATTGTCGCTCAGGCTGTCTGGGGAATGGCACGAACTCTCACACCCGATCCCGCCCGCGCATCCATCGCAGTGATTGCCGCTCTGGGCGTACTTCTGCTTGCGGGCTCGATGGGGCAGATCATCGCTCTTCTGGTGGGCGCGTGTGCTGGCCTGATTTTTTGCCGTGCCGGCGCCGGCGCCGTGACAGAAATGATCCGATTCCCGGTCTCCCGCGTCGCCGGATGGATCTGCCTCTCACTCTTCGTGATCCTGCTTGTCGTATTGCCACCCTTGGCTGCCGCGACGAAATGGGGGGCTATCGATTTGTTTGACGCGTTCTACCGGGCCGGAGCGTTGGTGTTTGGCGGTGGTCATGTTGTGCTGCCGCTGTTGCAAGCCGGGGTCATGGATACCGGGTGGGTTTCGCCGGATCAATTCCTCACTGGATACAGTGCGGCGCAGGCATTGCCCGGTCCTTTGTTCACATTCGCGGCGTATCTCGGAACCCTCTCAACCGTGGGTCCTGGCGGTATCGCAGGCGCTACTCTCGCTCTTACCGGTGTGTTCCTCCCCGGACTGCTTCTCCTGATCGGGGTAATCCCGTTCTGGAATGCGTTCCGATTGCGAGCATGGGCCCAAGCGCTCATGCGCGGCGCGAACGCTGCTGTTGTCGGCGTCCTCGCCGCAGCGCTGTACGACCCCGTCTTCACCACCGCGATTACTGGTCCTGCCCCGTTCGTCCTGGCTCTTATATGTTTCGTGCTACTCATCACCTGGCGCACACCGGCCTGGGCTGTCGTAGCCGTCGGTGCTGCCGGTGGGATAGCGCTTACTTTTTTGCCCGGAGGCGTACTCTGAGGCGGCGACGATCTCTGCGGCAATAGGGTCGTTTTGCCCGGTGTCGATATCAGGACTGCCGACGCCTCGAACACCCCCGCCGAACGCTTCAATGAGCTGCCGATCACTGAATAGATCACCCAGCGTTGCAACGACCCCTAGAAACCATCGCGGTCTGGCCTGCCTCGTTCATCTGTTCGCACAGGTATGGGCGCCGTGGGGGGGCTCTGTCTTCGAGAACCTGAGCCAACCCCCAACGTCATCCGGGCGATGTTGGCGTATCGAACGGCCAGCTCTTCGGGCGAAAGCTCACCGTCACGGCGGTACCACTGTGCAATACCAGTACACATAGTCACGATGGCTCGACTGGTGTCTTTGGGGTGCTCAGCGTCAAAGATCCCCTCGCGCATACCCTGATTGATAATGTCGTCCACCATCTGCTGCTGCTTATCGCGGGATGTGATGTGCGCCAATCGCGACTCGCCTTCCAGGCTTCGGATCTCACTAGCAGCAATGAAGGCGAGCTCACTGCGATGAGCGTGAAAGAGCGCCAGACATTCGATCAGAAGTCGAAACTGTTCCTCCACTGAGGAACCTGCCTCCGCTACGGCGTCTTCGCTCCTGACCAGTAAATCCTGCATCGCGAACTGCACGATCGCCACCAGCAGCGCCTGCTTGGAGGCGTAGTGGTGATAGAGGCCCGGTACGGAGAGCTTGGCCCGAGCGGCCACAGTGCGAATCGTCGTGCCGTGATAGCCGTGCTCCACAAAGCTATCCAAAGCCGCTTGTAGCAGGGGTGGCAGAGTGTTGTCGGAGTATTTGCGCCATACGGCTTCATCCCCGACTCTCTTCGCAGTCTCAACTTTCACGAATACTCCTTCACCTGTTGACGCCTGATTGCCATTGTCTGTCTTGACAGATGATGACGTCTACTCCAGACTAACTCCTACCGAGCGATCGCTCGGTAGGAGTTAGTAAAGTCAATTCCGGCGACGATGCCGGAGAGGGGCGGCTGTCGTGACTCGTTCATCTGTGACCAATCGTTGTGAAATCGGCTCTTTCGTCCAGGGTCGTCCTGGGATCAACGCCGTAGAAGATTCTCAGACCGCACCAGACGTGCTCAGCCGGGAAGTACGTGCAGGGATGCGGTACGAGTCCACCGTAGAGGCGTGGAAGGCCCGCGTCGCCGGCAACCCTGAGCGCGTCGCCCTTCGCTACTTCGATGGCTGGATGACGGCCGCCCAAGTCGACCGCGCCTCCGACGCTCTCGCCGTAGCGCTCGTGGCCCGCGGCACAATTCGCGGTGCCCGGGTCGGCATCTACCTCCAGAACACCCCGCACTATGCGCTCGCCCTGCTGGCCCTCTGGAAATTGGGAGCGACGGCGCTGTTGCTGAATCCCATGTACAAACGTCGCGAGCTGCGACGCCTCGTTGACGACTCGGGTGCCATCGGTGTTATTTGTGCCGATACGGCTGAGTTGGAAACTCGCCAAACGCTAGCCGGAAGCACGGTTTGCTGGCTCATCACTACCTCTGCACGTGACTTCCAGACGCGAAACGATCCGCGCAGTTGTGACATGACAGCACGCCCAGCGGCTTCAACTGACGGGGACGTCGCCGCTCTGATTCGCGAATTCGACGGCTTGCGACCCGCTGACATTGCGCTGACCCGCGACGACGTGGCGCTCTTGACCTATACCTCGGGCACGACCGGCCCGCCAAAGGGCGCCATGAACACCCACGAAAACGTCTTAGCCGTCGCCACGACGTTTGGCCGCTTTGCACGGCTGGCCCCCGGTGACATCGTCATGGCCGTGGCCCCACTATTTCATATCACTGGCGCCGTGATTAACGCTGCGATCTCGCTGTTCACCGACACAACCCTGGTTTTCACGGGCCGCTTCGACCCCGATATCGTCTTGGAGGCCTTTGCCGAGCATCGGGTCAGCTTTACCATCGGCTCGATTACCGTGTTCAACGCGATTTTGGCGCTTCCGCATGCCAGTGCCAGCCATTTTGCCTCCGTCAAGACTCTGTACTCCGGTGGGGCCCCAATCCCGCCGGCTACCGTGGAGCGCTTCCACAAGCGCTTCGGCGTCTACATCTACAACGCCTATGGATTAACCGAAAGCACGTCCGGTGTGATTGCCGTTCCGCCCTGTGCCACAGCGCCCGTCGACGCCTCCAGCGGCACCCTGTCTATCGGCATTCCATTACCGCACGTTGTAGCCAGAGTCATCGATCCGAACGGTCACCCCGTTCCACCGGGTACTCAGGGCGAGCTGGAATTATCTGGCCCCCAGATCATCCCGGGTTACTGGAATAATCCGGATGCCACCGCCCACGCAATGCCCGAGGGCAGGTTCCGCACCGGCGACGTGGCCATCATCGACACACAAGGCTGGATTTATCTGGTGGACCGGCTGAAAGACCAGATCAACGTCTCCGGGTACAAGGTCTGGCCCCGCGAAGTCGAGGACACGCTGTATGAACATCCCGCAGTCCATGAGGCCGCCGTGATCGGCCAGTCGGATGAGTACCGCGGCGAAACAGTCGTCGCTTTCGTCTCCCTGAAATCAGGTGTATTGGTCACTCCAGCCGAACTCATCGCATTCACCAAAGAGCGTCTCGCAGCTTACAAGTACCCCCGCATCGTGCACATCGTCGACGACCTACCTAAGACACAGACCGGAAAAATTCGCCGCCAGGAGCTCCGTGATGAAAACACGGCAGCCCAGGGCGTACTGCACCCGAAAGAGAAATTATGAGCGAGCAATCCGTGCAAGCGCACCGCCTTGAGGGCAAGACGGCCATCGTCACGGGTGCCAGTCGCGGGATCGGGCTGGCCATCGCCTTGCGACTGGTGGCCGAGGGCGCCCAGGTCTGTATCACCGCCCGTAACGCCGAGGCGTTACACGATGCGGCCGCCCAGTTTCCGAAAGGATCCGTAATCCCGCTCGCCGGCAAAGCCCACGATCCGGACCACCGCCTCGAAGTTCTCAATGCTGTCGCCGAAACATTCGGCCAGCTGGACGTCCTCGTCAACAATGCGGGCATCAACCCCGTCTACGGTTCGGTGATGGATCTCGACCTTGCCGCCGCGCGCAAGATCACCGAGGTGAACGTCTTCGGTACCCTGGCCTGGATTCAGGATGCTTATCGCCACGTTGCCCTGGATTTCGCCGGCCGCGGCGGCACCGTGATCAACGTGTCTTCGGTCACCGGGCAGACACCGGCACCCGGCATCGGTTTCTATGGCGTGACCAAGGCCGCCATTGCACATCTGACCCGCACCCTCGCCGTTGAAATGGGACCGAAGATACGGGTGAATGCGGTTGCACCGGCGGTTGTCAAGACGCAATTCGCCCAGGCCCTCTACGAAGGCAAGGAGGCGGAAGTCGCCGCGAGATATCCCCTGGGCCGCCTCGGCAATCCAGAGGATATTGCCGCCACCGTTGCCTTTCTCGCGTCCTCAGATTCGGCCTGGATCACCGGCCAGGTCATCAACCTCGACGGCGGCCTGCTTGCAGCCGGCGGCACCGCTTAACACGCCACTCATCGGCCCCCGGCCGCGGAAGGAAATAGAACAATGAGCACCGAGTCACTGCCCGCCGACATCGAAGATTTGCGCATCCGCACCCGCGAATTCATCCGCAGCACGGTTATTCCCGCTGAGCCGCGGCCGGGCGAGCGCCTGGCCCAGTCCACCCGCGACCGACTACAGGCGGCAGCGAAGGCCGCCAATGTCTTCGCTCCGCACGTACCTCAGGAATTCGGCGGCCAGGGCGTCCCCATCCAGCACTGGTCCGCGATCTTTCAAGAGGCCGGATATTCCCCGATCGGCGCGTCCGCGCTCAACTGCATGGCGCCGGACGAGGGCAATATGCACATGCTGAACCTGATCGCCACGGAGGCGCAGAAACAGCGCTACCTTGTGCCCCTGGCCGCCGGCACGTCACGGTCCTGCTTCGGAATGACCGAACCACACCCTGGCGCCGGTTCAGATCCGGCCGCCCTGCTCACCGAGGCCACAAAGGTCGACGGCGGATGGTCCATCAATGGTCACAAACGATTCACCAGCGGCGCCGACGGCGCAGCCTTCTGCATCGTGATGGCCCACACCGAGGCCGTCGAAGACGCCCCGACCGGTGCCACCATGTTTCTGGTCGATTTCGACAACCCAGGCATCCGGCTCGGTGAAAACATCCACACCATGGACCGTGCCATCGCTGGCGGCCATCCCCACATTTATCTTGAAGACTGCTTTGTAGCGGATGACGCGGTACTGGGGGCCGTCGGGCTCGGCTTCACATATGCCCAAGTGCGCCTCGGCCCAGCACGTCTCACCCACTGCATGCGCTGGCTCGGACTGGCCCGGCGCTCGCTGGACATTGCCCTGGACCGAATCGAGCGCCGCGAAATGTTCGGCTCCCCGATGAAGAACCTGGGCCTTGCCCAGGAACTGATCGCCCAGTCCGTGATCGACATCGAAACCTCCGACGCCATCATCGATAAGACCGCCGCGCTGCTCGAAACGGATCCACGGGCCGGATCCGCGATGTCCTCCATCGCAAAGGTGCACTGCTCGGAGGCGATCTTCCGGGTGGTCGACCGCGCCATCCAGCTCTGCGGTGGCGACGGGGTTTCGGACGGGCTTCCCCTGGCTGCCTACCTAAACGAGGTGCGACCGTTTCGGATTTACGACGGCGCCAACGAGACCCACAAATGGGCCATTTCCCGGCGCGCATCGGCGGCGCGAAAGCGAGCCGTCGACGAAGGAGAGCCGTACCTGGCCGACGTGCACGGCTCCGATCTGCACAGCTCCGATCAGCACGGCGCTGCCGCGGGCAGTACCGACCTGCACGCCACTGATCTCGACACCGCGCTGGCAGGAATCCGGTGATGCGCACCATGCCCGACGGTGTCGAAGTCGTCGCCAACTACGCCGACGCAGCGCGGCTGGGTTTGCCGCCGCTTCTCATTCTCGACGCAGTCGAAGAGTTCATGGATGCCAAAGGGCTCGGTATCGGGCCGCTGTCCTGGTGTCGAATCGGTGACGGGCAGTCCAATGTCACCTACCGTCTCCAGCGCGGCACCGAGGTGTTTGTGTTGCGCCGCGGCCCCCGTCCGCCCCTGCCGCGATCCACCCACGACATGGTTCGTGAGGCTCGGATCCAACAGCTGGTCAGAAAACAGGGGGTGCCGGTTCCCGAAATTCTCGCAATTTGTAACGACGAGTCGCTTCTCGGCGTTCCCTTCTACATCATGTCTTTCCTCGGCGGCACCGTTATCACCGATCGAATCCCTGACTACCTCAGCACCACGGCGCAGCGCAAGGCGACCAGCGCCGCCGTTGTCGACACCCTGGTTCAGCTACATCAGGTGGATGTTTCCGCTGGAGAACTGGCCGCGTTCGGACGCCCGGAAGGCTACCTGAAGCGACAGGTCCAGCGATTTTCCGCCCTGTGGGAGGTGAACACCACCCGGAATCTGCCCGAGGTCGTCAGCATCGGCGGCTGGCTGGAACGCAATATTCCCACCAGCCAGGCCGCCACGGTGATCCACGGTGACTTCCGGGTTGGCAACCTGATGTTCGAACCGTCGTCCCCGGCACGCGTGATGGCCATCCTGGACTGGGAAATGGCCACAGTGGGTGACCCGTTGGCGGATCTCGGTTATCTCACGGCAACCTATTCGGAACCGGGAAGTTTTTCTACGCCGCTCGAATTGACCACAGTGACCCGCGAACCCGGATACCTCACCCGCGAACAGCTCATTTCGCGGTACCGCGAGCGGATGCATGTGGACTTGGACGTGCTGCCCTGGTACCAGACGCTGGCGCTGTGGAAAGCATCCATCTTCTGCGAGGCCATTTACACCCGCTGGCTCAAGGGTGAACGACCGGGCGACACCGGCTTCGGCCCCTCGTTGGAAGAAGGTATCCCGAGGCTGCTGGACGGTGCCCGGCAATTTGCCGGCGTCGGGTCGACCGTCGCATCCTGAACCCTTTCACGCCATTGCCCGGCACGTCAGAGAAACGAGATTGCAGTGTCACAGCAGAAGATAGTCATCGTTGACGGAGCCAGAACGCCCGTCGGGAAATACAACGGGGCCCTGGCGGCCGTGCCAGCACACCAGCTGGGCGCCATTGCTGCGGCCGAGGCAATGGCACGCAGCGGCGTTGCCGCGGACGACATCGACGAGGTCATCATGGGCTGCGTCGGCCAAGCCGGTGCGGATGCCTACAACGCCCGCCGCGTCGCTCTGGCAGCCGGCGTGCCCGAGCGCACCCCCGCCTTCACCGTGAACAGGCTCTGCGGTAGCGGACTGCAGGCCATCTGGTCGGCTGCGCAGCAGCTGCGCTGGGGTGGAGCCGACGTTATCCTGGCCGGCGGCGATGAATCGATGTCCCGGATGCCCTTCCTGGATTACAACGCCCGCGGCAATGCCCGGCTGGGCGACCGCACCCAGGTGGACGGCACGCTGGCCATGCTCATCGACCCGTTCAGCGAAAAACATATGGGTGTCACGGCCGAAAATGTGGCAAAAAAATACGGGGTGTCTCGGCGGGAGCAGGATGAGTTTGCCTGCGAAAGCCAACGCCGAGCAGGCACCGCGGAAGCTCAGGCGGTATTTCTTGCGGAAATCACACCGGTTCTGGTTCCGGGGAAGAAGCCGGTGACGGTGACCGTCGATGAGGCGCCGCGCCCGCACACTACCCTCGAGACGCTGCAGGGGCTCCGCCCGGCGTTTCAGACGGGGGGAAGCGTAACCGCCGGCAACTCATCGGGAATCAACGATGGCGCAGCAGCCGTTATTTTGATGAAGGACAGCATAGCCCGCGACCGAGGACTCGGTGGCCTGGCCACTCTGGAATATGTCGCGACGGCCGGGATCGATCCGGCGCTGATGGGTTATGCCCCGGCCCTGGCGCTGCGAAAACTCTTTGACGAGACCGGACTCAGTCCGGCAGACATTGAGATCGTCGAGCTGAACGAAGCCTTCGCGGCCCAGTCCGTCGCCGTCATCCGCGACCTGAAACTTGATCCAGAAAAGACGAACCCCTACGGCGGGGCCATCGCTATGGGTCACCCGATCGGAGCGACCGGCGCCATTTTGACCCTCCGCGCCGCCCGGCATTTGCAGCGCACCGGCACGGAATATGGCATCGTCACGCTCTGCATCGGCGGCGGCCAGGCACTCGCCGCTCTGATCAGGAGGTACGAGGCATGACGCCCCGAACCGGAATATCAAGAATCAAAACGGTGGGTGTTGTCGGCTCGGGCGCACTGGGCCGCGGAATCGCCGAAAGCTGCCTCCGTGCGCGCCGGACGGTGCCTCTTCATGACACTTCAGCCGAAAGACCGGAGCCAGGTTCTACCCGCACGACATAATTTCCGACTTGCGACCCATCGACATCCCGCTTGGGTGCGATGACGTGAATATCTTGAGGCAAAGGAGCCTTTTCTGATGACCCAGATCGACGAGACCGACAACGACACAGCCCAAGAAGCCAGCGGCGTCACCGAACGGTCGAAACGGCGGGACCTGATCGCCAGCACTCTCGGCAACGTTCTCGAATGGTATGAGTGGAGCGCCTACGCGGTCTTTGCGCCGTTCATCGCCGCTGCTATGTTCAACCCCGAGGATCCCATCTCCGGACTCCTCTCCACCCTGGGAGTATTCGCCGTCGGCTTCCTGATGCGACCGCTCGGCGGCATCGTCTTCGGCCTGGTCGCCGACCGGCGCGGACGCAAATTCGTCCTGGTCACGACAATGCTCATGATGGCTGGCGGAAGCCTGGCCATGGCTGTGATGCCGACATATCAGAATGCCGGCGCCTGGGCGTCACTCCTGCTGCTCATGGTCAGGGTCATCCAAGGGTTTGCGCACGGCGGAGAAACCGCGACCGCTTATACCTACGTGGCCGAGATTGCGCCGCGGCGCCATCGCGGGCTCTGGGGCAGCGCCGTCTTCATCGCTATCTTCGGCGGGTCGGTATTGGCCTATGGTGTCGCCGGTGGGGTGACCAGCATCATGCCCGACGACAGTGTCGCGGCTTGGGGATGGCGCATCCCGTTCATCCTCGGCGCTTTCCTCGCCCTTGCAGCTCTTTATATGCGACGCAACATGGGTGAGAGCGAGGTCTTCGACGAACACACGACCGGCGCCGAAAAGCCGGCCCCGCTGCCGAAAGCTCAGGTTGCCCGAACAATCGTGCTGATGATCGCCATGACTTCCGGGGTGACAGCAGCCCATTACACCTGGACCTCGTACGCCTCCACCTACGCAATCACCCAGAAAGGCATGGACTCGGGTACCGCCTTCTGGATGACCCTGACGGCCCAGTTGATCGCCCTGGCAACCCTGCCGCTCTGGGGGTGGATTTCCGACCGAGTCGGTCGGCGCCCGATGATGCTGATCTTCGCCGTACTCATGATCGCGCTTTCCCTCCCCCTGACTGCCATGATCACTTCGGCGGGGTGGACGCTCCTGCTCGCCTCGGCGATCGCTTTAGTGATCGTCGCCATCCCCGGAGCTTTGCTCTCGGCCATTCTCTCCGAGAATTTTCCGACCAGAATTCGTACCCGGGCCATCGGTTTCGCCTATTCCATTTCAGTGGCCGTGTTCGGCGGCACCGCTCCCTACTTAAACGCCCTCCTCAACTCGCTGGATGTTGGCTGGCTCTCCAGCGTGTACATCATTGTTCTCTGCGCGTGCACAGGGATCGCCTGTTTCATCATGAAGGAAACGAAAGGCATCGACTTGAAAGACGCCTGATTCTGTGCTCGGCGGTGGTGAATGGTCGTGACCTCGGGGAGTGAGTACGGTTCGCGCGACACGTGCGCAGTATTTTGACCGGGCCGTGTTTCACCGCTTGATATCGGCCGGCGTTATGATGACCCGGTGATCATTGATCTTGCTGGTATCTCCGCCGAAGACGCTGTCGATCGACACCTGTCGCACCTCGTGAGTGATCGAATCAGGGCAAGTCCCGACATCCGCGGCGGCCAAACGGCGGCGGATGCTGCGCTCGCCGCGTTTGACGTGACAGGGTATGCCGCGACGCGCAACCGGGTACTTCCGGCATCGGGTCGCGGCGCCTCCCGGTTGTCGCCCTACATTCGCCACGGGTTGCTTCCTTTGCTGGAAGTCTGGAATGCAGCCGCCGGAGGTCCGGCACCGGATGTCTCCAAATTCCGTGACGAATTGTTCTGGCAGGAGTATGCCCGACATTTATATGCTCGTGTTGGCATGCACCTGCATCGCAATTTGCGGTTTGACGTTGCATGGTCGGGGGAATTTGCGCCAGCGGCCTGGCCGCGCGAAATGGCCTGCGTCGACTGGGCGCTCTCGAGTTTGGAGACGGACGGCTGGCTGGTGAACCAGTCTCGTATGTGGCTCGCCTCGCAGTACACGGTGCGATCCGGGGCAGGCTGGGTGGCCGGTCAGGAGTATTTTCATCGCCATCTGTTAGACGGTTCTCGCGCGGCCAACCTGCTCGGGTGGCAATGGACGGTTGGCGCGGGCTCCAGCAAACCCTATGGATTCGCGCGTTGGCAGGTCGAGAAACGCGCGCCTCAATTGTGTGCGGCGTGCCCCCTCAACCGCAACTGCCCGATCCAAAATTTTCCTCCAGACCGAGATCTGCACCCGGTTTTGAATCCGACTCCGCTGCTCGTGCGGGACGACGATCTTGCAACCACGCAAGGTCCCACCACGGTCGTCGAGCGCTCCACGCCGAAATCGGTCTTGCTCACGGTGGAATCGCTGGGCGATGCGGATCCCGCTCTTCTTGCGCATCCCCAGCTGCCGGCCGTCTTTATCTTTGACGAACCAGCCCTTGAAAAACTTCAGCTTTCGAGCAAAAGATTGGTATTTTTCGTCGAGACACTGCAGGACCTGGCTGCGCGGCGCGAGGTAATCGTACACCTCGGAGACCCGAGACGAATCGCTCCAGAACTCAGCGCCGCGATCACCTGGGCTCCGGTTCCGAGCTTCGAGAAATACGCCGGGACCGCGGTGGAGCTTCATCCATGGCCCTGGCTTGCCCAACCTCACGCCGGCTCTGTCCAGAGTTTTTCGGCGTGGCGCAAGAACCTCACGCGGCCGAAATAGCCTGAAAGTGCGTCACCGACCGGTGTGCGCAATAACATTCCGTGCAGAAATCGACCGTGCGCGCCAACCGATGCGCCGACGCCCGAAACGCCAGGGCTGGTTCCTGGCACTCCCTTGGTTCTAACGAGGCGACAGCTTGCGAAGGGCGCTGGCCTTGTGCGCGGCTTGTGCATCCGTCTTTTCAGATTTCACGATAAACGCCGGCTCATCTTTTGAGGCGTGAAACCTTTGGCCCGCAAAGTCGAAATCGCTCGTCTTCTTCTCGACTACCTCCCCCTGAGTTCGTCCTTGAGATGTCGCCCAACTCACCCGGTCGCCTGTACTGAAGTCTGTCATCCTCGAAGCATACGGACGGAGACGGATCTGGGCTAGCACGGCGGGGTTGGTATTAATTGCAATCGGCCTCGTGAGGCCGAAACGTCGGCGCTCTGCTGACAGACCGAGAGTGGTTTCAACACACAGAACAGGTTGCTCGCCGGATCGTCTCGAACCAGCCACGGCACGTCAACCTGACCCAGGTCAGCGGATGTTGCGCTGGGCGCCCCGTCCCAGCTGCGGCGCTCGCACAGCGGTCGCACTGACCACCGTGGCGTTTCCGATACCAGAGGGGACGATTTCACGCACTATTGCCACCGGCTGCTTTGCGGGCCTGGATCAGCCGGGGAACGCTGCGTCGTAAACCGTGCGGAGCTCGGTACTGTCGGCCCCGGTCACGCCGCAGCCGGTGATCGTTCCATCGACTGCGCCGACGAGGTAGCTCTGGCCGACCTCGAAGGGCACGCCCGAGAAGTCGGAGGTCACCGCGTCGACTTGGGCTACTTCCACCCGGTCGGCGACGTCGCCGGTGAAGCGCTCCGTGACCTCCAACAAAATGGTCTCGCCCTGGATCTGCAGCACCGTCGCGGCGAACGCCTGCTGCTGCGCCGCGACGGTCGCCGGCTCGAGCACGAGGCAGCTGCCACTTGCGAGGCCTCCACCGATGGGAGGCTGCAGCGTCTCGACAGTGGGTTCCGCACCGCCGAGCACGAGGGGCGCGACGATTGCAGCGGCGAGGGCGAGGCCGGCGGCGATACCGATTAGCGGCCTCCACCGCCGAAAGTCGCGTCGCGGCGCCTCGGGGGTGACGGTCCTGGTGCTGGAAGACTCGTCGGTCATGATCTGCTCCATTCTGTGGTCGAGCCACGTCGGCGAGGCAGGGGGCAGCCCGCGGGCCGGATCGGCAGCGCGCAGCTGATCGCGCAGCGCACGGTCATCGTCGTGCATCTTCGCTCCCTTCGTCATAAGTCATATGTCCGGCCGGGTTGCCGGATTTCAATAGCTCCTGCTTGAGTCGCGCCTTTGCACGGTGAAGTCGGATAGCCGCTGCGTTTGCGCTGATGCCGAGCACGACGGCAAGTTGTGGGCTCGTGAACTCGTCCCACGCCCACAGCCGCAAGATTTCGGCGTCGTTTCGACGCAGGCCAGCAAGGGCTGCGGTCACGCGGGCCGCCTTGGCTGTGCCATCGACGGTGGATGCGGCGGGGCTCTCGTCCGCAGCGGCCGGTGGCGGGTCGATGGCGATGATGCGGCCGATGAGACGGGTACGGCGACGCTCGGCACGTCGGGCGTTGCTGAGGCACTGCCGCGCGACGACGATCGCCCACGGCAGGGCGTCGTCGGGCACTTCGTCAAGGCGGCGCCAGCACACCAGCAGGGTGTCGCCGATCACGTCGTCGGCCGTCGCAGCGTCGGTACGGCGGTGCAGGTAGCGGCGCACCGGGTCGATGACGAGTGCGACGAGGTTACGCATCCGCTTCTCGCGGTTGGTGTCGGTGTCCGTCACAACTCTCATACTGAGGTATGTCCGGCAGGGGCGCGGGGATTTCATACGGGGTTTTCTCGTGCCGTTCCACCTGTCGGTTTCCCGCCTCTGCCTATCCCAGTCGCGAAACGACCATCTTGATCAGCGGCCAGACACGTTCCACGGACTTGTGATTCACTCTCTCCGCGGAAGAATGCAGGGCCTGAAGCTCGGTGCCGATCGAGATGATATCGGCGACGGGCACCCTTCTGCTGAACATACCGAGCTCAAGTGAGCACTGAGACACCTCGACGTTGGGCTCCTTGCCGAGCACGTCGCGGTAGGCCGCAGACGCCGTGGCCAGGAGTTGGGATTGCGGACGATACGGGAACTCCGGCGCGTCGAGGCCGTAGAGCTCACAGACGACACCACCGCCGGCGAGCGCCACGAGCGCTTGTACACGCTCGATCAACTCGTGTTTCCTCGTGGTCAGGGCCGACGTGACCGTCGACATGATCCGTGCACCGTCAGCCGTCGGTCGCAACGTTCCGACATTGTTCGACGTTTCCACACGACCGGGGACGTGCAGATTCCAGCTGACCACCCCCTGCGGGATAAGCCGCAAAACGGTCATGAGCCTGAGTCCGGCGGCACGCGAAAATGCGACATTAGGACGTATCGCGTTCTTCAGTTCGACGCGAATGGCGGGGTCAGAAATCTGGTATTCACTCTTGACATGTACATCGAGCTCGGCGATGAGAGCCTCGATCGAATCCGTGTCCGCGTCATTAAAGACGATGACAGCGGATGCATCGGCCGGGATCGCACTATTTTGGGCACCGCCAAACGGATCGGCAATGCGCACCTCATGCTCACCGGACAGCCTGTGGACCGCGCGGGCCAGCACCTGCAGAGCGTTCGCCCGCTCCAACTGGATGTCGAATTCGCAGTGACCACCATTGAGCCCGCGCACCTCCAGCGAGCGCGCGCGGGTCAAGGTATCCGGTATTGGTTCGAACTCCCCCGGGACATCGACTGTGAACGTCACGTCCCCGCTGCACCCCGCGAGGATCTCTTCGTCGGTTATCCAGTTGAAGTCAATCATGCGCCGCCCAGCGAGTTGCGTGACGTCGAACTGTCCGGCCCCCACCTTCCCCTTCTCTTCCATGGCTGTGAGCACTGCCTCCAGCGGCGGATGAGGAATGTCCTTCGATTCCAGCAGTGCGAGGATGTAGGACACTCCGATTCCGTTGTCCGCCCCCAGAGACGTTCCCGACGCCGAGATGTACTCGCCGTCGACGACAAGGCTCAACGGTTGGTTCACGAAGTCGAATTCGACACCTACGGCCTTTTCGCAGACCATATCCAGGTGGCCGTGCAAAATGAGCGGGGCTGCATTCTCCAGGCCTCCCTGCCCTGGCTTTTTAACGAGTACGCAGTGCAGGTCATCCTGGGTCGCCTCGAGTCCGAGCGTTCGGGCGAAATCCACGACCCAGTTGGCGACCTGTTCCTCGTTCCCTGACCCTCGCGGGATGCTCGTGAGCACTTCGAAGAATTGGAATACCTCGCGCGGTTCGAGGTCTCTGAGCACGCCAGAGTTGGTCGCTTCTATGACGTCCACTGCAGACATATGTGATCCCTCTCGTTTGTTACTTGACAATGCTTGATTTGTTGCGCGACATGGTGAGGGCAACTACCCCGATGATGACTGCGCCATAGACCAAGCTCTGGGCCTGGGCGTCGATGCCGACGGCGGTCGTCGCGATAGGAACCAGGGCAACGGTCAACGCTCCGAAAATTACTGTGAGCGGATTGACGACACCTCCGGAGATTGACGTTCCTCCGATCAGAGCTGCAGCGATGGCGGGAAGCAGCAGGTCGCTGCCCAGCCCGGTGGGAGACGCGGACCCCGCCTGCGCGATGATCGCGATGCCGGCGAGTCCGGCGGCGAACCCCGAGAGAGCGAAGGCCAGCACCTTGAGGGACCGGGTTCGAACCGCAGAGAAGATCGCGGCCGACTCGTTCTTGCCGACGGCCGTCATTCCGCGGCCGATGCGGGTATAACGCAAAAGCACCCAGAGGGAGACCGCAAGAAGCACGCCCATCCAGAATGTCATCGGCACATTCGCGATTCCGCTTTCGTACAGCGCGTGAACGCCCTCCCCGTTGCTGGCGACGTAGACGGTCGTGCGGCCGCTGGCCACGAGCGCGACTGCTTGAAAGATTCCCAGCGTGCCGAGTGTCAGGGCGAAGGACGGTACCTGCGCGTAGGCGACGATCAAACCGTTCACGGCTCCGAAAGCGGTGGTGGCCAGGAGCACGATTACCGGCGATAATCCCGCTACGGGCCCGAGTGTGAGCGCGAGCAGGATTGCTCCCAGCAAGCCAATCGCGGCATTCGACAGGTCAATCGACCCGACGTTGAGCACCATTGCCTGCCCCAGTGCCAGCAAAAGAATAGGGGCCGACGACGACGCGATTATCGCCAGTCCTCCGCTCCCGATGAAGGCTGGCGTGAGGATGGCAACGACGACGAGTATCGCGAGGAAGATGACGATTGGGCCAATCGCATGCCAGCCTCCGATGCGCTTCACGGACGGCAACTTTCCGCGGGCAGGGACGGCGACCTTCGTTCTCTCGCTGTCAATCTTGGTCATCACAGCATCCTTTCGAGCAGGTCCAGGGTCGCGGGATTGTCGTGCCCGAGGTCGAAGACGCCTGAGATCCGGCCGTCTCGCATCACCACGATGTCGTCGGCGATGTCTAGCGCCTCATCGATCGTGTCGGGAATGAGGATGATCGCGGTTCCTTCATCGCATACCGACCGAATCTGCGCATTCACTGTTTCGGCCGCGCCCGGGTCGAGACCTCGAAGCGGATGGTCCAGCACGAGAGCCTTCAGATGCGCGGAGTTCAACCACTTGGCGAGGACGACCTTCTGCTGGTTACCGCCGGAAAAGTCCTGCAGCATGTGCTCCGGCTCGCGAGGCCGAATATCGAGCTTCTCAAACCACGCACGTGCCAGAGACAGCCTGCGCCCGGGAAGCTCGAACGGCCCGAGGGCCGCGGAGCCGGGATGCGTGAGCGTGATGTTTTGATCCGCCGGCATTTCCCCCACCATTCCCTCTGTCTTGCGCTCCGCGGGGACGTAGCCCACACCAAGAGCAACGGCCTTCTTGATGGACAACTGGCGCCCGGAATAACCCGCGATCGAGACCGATCCGGAATCGAAGCCTTCGGCCCCGAATATCGCTCGCGCCACGGACTCGCGGCCGGAGCCGCTGGTACCCAGGATGGCCAGGATTCGGCCGGGGTAGGCATCGATCGACACATCCGCATAGGAGCCTGCCCGGGTGAGGTCGTGGATCGAGATGACTGGACTATTCGCCGGATCGATACTGCGCCGGCTTCGAACGGCAGCGTGAGTTTCCCGACCGACCATAAGACGGAATAGTTCCTCTTCGGTTACGTCATCGACGGCGCGGTCGGCGATCAATTCACCGTCACGCATGACCACGACGCGATCGCAAATCCGCATCACCTCGTCGAGTCGGTGCGAGACGAAGATCACCGAGCCGATGTCGCGAAGCTTGGAGATTTCCCTCTCCAGGATCGCGGTCTCCGTCCTCTCCAAAATCGCGGTCGGTTCGTCGAGGATCACCAGAGGAGTCGTGTGACTGGCGGCACTCACCCGGATTGCTCGTGCGATCTCGACCATCTGGCGATCAACGAACGACAGGTCGCTGACCCGCGTCTTCGGATTCAAGTGCGATCCGATCAGGTCGAGAGCCTGTGCCGCGTCCGCGTAGAGGCGTCGCCAGTTGTAGAGCCCCAGCCGGTTGACACCGCCCCGGCCGCTTGGGGTGTTCACCTCAATATTTTCGGCAATAGTGAGGTTCGTGAATAGTGATTGCTCTTGGTGAACGACCCCGATCCCCACGCGTAGGGCATCAGCTGGCCCGCGGAACTGGACTTCGCGTCCGTTGACCGCGATTGTCCCTTCATCATGCCGATAGTTGCCTGACAATATCTTCAGCAGCGTGGACTTGCCCGCGCCGTTCTCGCCGATAAGTCCAATGACCTCACCGGATTGGATACTCAGGGACACTCCACGTACGGCACGATTAGATCCGAAGCTTTTGGAGACATTGTTCAGATGAAGCACTGCAGGAGTTGTGGTCACGTCGCTCACTTCGCCACCCGCAATCTGTCACGCTGCGACCATGCGGCGA
Organism: Cryobacterium lyxosi; assembly: GCF_004403345.1. Classification (NCBI taxonomy): domain Bacteria; kingdom Bacillati; phylum Actinomycetota; class Actinomycetes; order Micrococcales; family Microbacteriaceae; genus Cryobacterium; species Cryobacterium lyxosi. Next base: position 42,258 of record NZ_SOGT01000005.1, on the reverse strand, counting down.
ACACGATGGCTGCGACCAGAATCGCACCGGTGACGGCCGACTGATAGCTCGACTCAACACCGGAGAGGATGAGTCCGTTGTTGAGGATCGTCAGGAGGAATACGCCCAATACGGTGCGCAGGATCCCCCCTTTTCCGCCGGCGAGGTGAGTTCCTCCGATGACAACTGCAGGGATGACGATGAAGAGCACCCCGGAGCCGACTGTGGGCGACCCGATGTCGAGTTGAACAGTGGCGAGGATACCGCCGAGCCCACTCAGCACAGCGGCGATGGCAAAGACGGCGACCTTCACAGGGAAAGCGGGAAGGCCCGCCGAGCGAACGATCGTCTCGCTGTTTCCAATGGCAAGGGTCACGCGGCCGATCCGGGTGCTGCGCAGAACGAGTATGCCCAGACCGATGACGAGCAGCGCCACCCAAAAGGAGTTAGGAAGACCAAAACTAATTCGCGAGGTCCAGCCCTTGAGTCCTTCATCCTCGAGACGAGGGAGAAGGTCGGTTCCATAGAGCATGGTGGCGATTCCTAGCCCGACGTACCACATCCCCAGAGTGACGATAAATGAGGGAACCTTCAGTGCGGTGAAGATGAGACCGCTGGCGACTCCGAGCAGGAGTGCCACGCCGAGGGCGATAACCCAAGCCCACGGCCCCAGGTCCGCTCCCCCGCGCGAGTTATTACTGAGGAGTATCCAGGTCATCCCGGTTGCCCCCATGACTCCCTCCACGGACAAGTCGATGGAGCCGAGGAGAATAACTAAAGTCGCGCCCACGGCCACAATCAAGGGGATGGCGGACTGGGTGAGTACGTTCTGAATGTTGGACGCGGTCAGAAAACGTTCATTGAGCAGGGAAAACACACTGATAAGAACGGCGAGGGCCACGAGTAAACTCAGTGGTTCGGCGAGACCGCGAAACCGAGCGCGGCGCTCGATGCCGGACTCGCGGATCCTGATCGCGGTGGTGGTTATGCCACCCGCGCCCTGTTCCGACAAGACTTTGTGAACCATGAGAAATCTCCTCGTTGATACCGATCACATAATGGTGATGTACCTGATCCGGCCCTCGTCGATCAGACGAGGGCCGGATCAGGTGGCCGCAATGCTACGGCTTGGGCAGGACTTCGGGTCCACCGCCGCCGATCAGAGTTGCCGGCTCGGTGTCCCACGGGCCCTTCTCGACGAGCTGGTCGACGAAATCAGCTGCAGCGGTGGGGGTGTCGTACTTCAGGTAGTCGCCCAGGGTTTCGGGCGTCACACACTTGATGTCAAAAAAACTCGTGCGCTTTTCCTTGGGCAGTTCAGACGGAACGATTTCTCCGGTCGCTGCCAGGTAGGCCGTATACAGACCGATAGCGGAGGCCATGTAGCCGCGGTGGAAGGTCTCGCCGACGATGGCGTTGTTGCCATAGCCTTTCTCCATGAGTGCCACCGTGTCGGGGTACAGGCCGTCAGAGGCGAACTTCACCTTGTCCAGCAAACCCGCGTCGTCGAAGGCCTGGATCGCACCGAGCTGCATGCCGTCATCGGCGCTCCAGACACCATTGATCTGGTCTCCGTACTTGGCGATCAAGTCCTTTGCATTCTGATTCGCGAGCTGCGGGTCCCAATTCGAGGGCTGGTTCTCGAGAATCTTGATCCCTGGGTAGTTTTCACGCATTTCAGCCTCAAAGCCGGCAACACGCGTCTGGCTCGTTGTGCTGTCCTGGACGCCGGGGAACATGATGACGTTGCCCTTGCCGCCGAGCGCATCACCGATCGCCTGAGCGTTGCAGCGGCCCGAGTCCACGCCGGGGTGCTTCTGGAAGGCCACAAAATTGTCGCCCGAGTCCCAGGGCTCGAAGTTATCCGGCTTGTTCCACCAGATCGACACGTAGCCGCCGGCACGCTTCACAGCGTCCACGATCGTCGGGGTGTCTGAGCTCGCGACGGTGTTGACGAACATCACGACCTTCTTGCCCTGCGCCAGAATTGCCTGAATCTTTGAGATTTCAGTCTGCGACGAGCCCTGCGAGTCGATGATCTCGAGCGGAATGTCCAGTTTTTTGGAAAGAGCCTTTGCCCCCTCGATATTGGCGATGAAGTAGGGGTTGGTGGTGTTGATGACGGAGGCGACGAGGACCAGGTCCTCCTTGGCAATGGGGCCAGAGGAAGAAGATCCGCCGGCTCCGCTCGCGGTCGACGTGCACCCGGCGAGTGCGAGCGCAGCGACAGCGGCGATGGCGGCGAATCGAACGAGCGCACCGCGATTGTGTTTCAGAGACATCTTTGACTCCTTGTTGGTGGGTGAGGCTTGGACTACGTCCCGTGCATTTTTATTCAATAAAGCATTTTTGATTCATTGTGAGGATAGAGGCGATGAGGTGCGCACACAAGAAAATTTCGCTTGATAGTTCACCTGTAACCGATTCGTTAGAATCGGGTGCCGACAAAGCGTGCGTCAGTGCAAGGTGCGGAAGAAATCACGGACGTCGGTCACGTAGATTTCCGGTTCCTCCAAAGGAGCAAAGTGACCACCGCTCTGGTGAACCCGGTATTGCTGGAGGTTGAAGTATTTCTCCGTCCAGGTTTTCGGCGGCTTGTATATCTCGCCCGGGTAGATCGAGACGGCGGTCGGTACTCCTACGACCGGGAACCGGTTGTGACTCGGAGTCCACGGGTTTCCTCGGCATTCCCAGTAGTACCGGGAGGACGTTCCGCCCGTTCCGGTGAGAAAGTACACCGCGGCAGTCGTGATCAGGTCGTCCTTTGGCCAGACATTTTCAAATGCCTCTGTGCCGCTACCTCGTTCCGCGAGGCCCCAGAAGTACCGCTTTTCGGTGATCCAGGCCAGCTGGGCTGCAGGTGAGTCGGCAACGAGCGCCGCGAGCGTCTGTGGCTTCGTCAATTGGAGCTCACCGTAGCCGCTCTCATTCTCGACGAACAACTTTCCCCGATCGAACCAGTCGGATTCGTCAGCAGAGTACTCGCTCGCCGCCGGCAATCCCAAAGCAGAGTCGTACACGATGCCCTCGGGTTGGTCGGGATGTTGTGCGAGATAGTGCGACATCTGCGCGGGAAAGTGCGTATAGACGCCGATGACATCGGATTCATACTTGTGCCCGTGCTGTTGTGCGATCAGCGCACCCCAATCCCCTCCCGCGGTGGCATAGCGGTCATACCCGAGGATCTGCTTCATGAGTACGTTCTCAAGATCAGCGGTCTTCCAGAAATTCCACCCTGTCTCTGTGAGCGGCGAGGAGAACCCATAGCCGGGCAGGGAGATGAGAACCACGTCAAAGGAGTCAGACTCCACGCCGCCGAATTTAACCGGATCCGTGAGAGGCTCGATGATCTTGCGGACGTCCCAGAAAGTCCACGGCCAGCCATGGTGGAGAAGCAGCGGCTTCGGATTGGTTCCCTTGCCACGTACATGGATGAAGTGCAGGGGAACGCCCATCACGTCTACCTTGAAGTGTGGGAGTTCGTTCATCTGACGCTCCACAGCGCGCCAGTCGTACTCATTGATCCAGTAGTCGATGAGGGTGCGATGGTACTCGGTATTGTAGCCATAGCGCCAGTCTTCGTTCCCAAAGTCCTGGGGGAATCGAGTCCGTTTCAGGCGCTCCATCATGTCGTCAAGATCCGCGTCGGGGATGCGGATCTCGTACGGACGAACATCAAACGAGTCCAACAAACTAGAACCTCCTTGTTCCGTGTCGCACACGCGGGGGTATTTTTTATTCAGTGACTGCGTGTATATTCATTTTATATCTCATCCGGCGTTCATCTGTCAACGAATCGCGGCAGTCCGGAAGCTACAGGCGGACTGGGCCCAAGTATCGTCGTCCGGTTTGGACAAAGCACTAGACCGTTTCGGATGCAATCATCTCGAGAAAGAGAAGTGAACCATGGTCACTGCCCTCGACAAGTATGCGGATATGAAGCCCAACTGGGACTACCCAGTCATAATCGAGTCTCATATCAACGGCATTCGTACGAAAGAAATGAACCCGAACACCCCGATTTCCTATGACGAGATTGCGGAAGACGCAATTCGCTGCTGGGAAGCCGGGGCCGGTGCGATCCACGCCCACAACACCAGTTTCGACCTCATGGGCGAAGACGCGTATAAGGACTACATGCGCACATGGGACAAGGTGTTGCAGAAGCACCCTGACATCACCTGGTACCCCACGACCTGCAACAACCTCCGCCTCAAAGGCGACGAGAACGGCCTTCAGCACGTCCCCTTCCTCGTCGAGAAGGCAAACGTTCGGATTGCCTGTGTCGACACCGGGCTCACCCTATTCGCTACAGAAACGGATGCCGAGGGCTATCTCGCTGGCCCCGAATTCGGGTTCAACTACGAACGCGTTGGCAGCCAAATCAAGATGCTGCGTGCGCACGGCACTCCCATGGTCTTCGGCGTCTACGAACCAGGCCACCTTCGCCACGCTATGCACTATGTCAACAAGGGGCTCTCCACGCCGGGTTCCATGTGGGATTTCTATCTCATCGGGGATTACGGTCTCACTGCCACAGATCCCATCGGGACGAACGGCATGAAGCCAAGTCTTGAGAGCCTGTACTACTACCTCTGGATGATCGAGGAAGCGAAAGTCAAACACCCCTGGTACATCTCGATCTGGGGTCAGGGCGCCCTCGACGACACCTCGATCCTCCGCAGGGCGATCGAGCTCGGGGGCCACATCAAGACTGGACTGGAACTGTTTTATGATCCGGCTCGCAATCCGACAAACCTGGAGCTGCTGCAGCAGGCCCAGGAAATCGCCAGGGAAGTCGGCCGGCCCATAGCAACGCCGGAAGAGGCGAGGGCTCTGTACAACATTCGATGATGCACAACTGACGGGCGTATTTCGCGCAGCCCCCTGCGCTCGAATGCAAAACTATTTACGCACGAGCATCGTCAATATGGGTTATCTGCGGAAACGCCCATTCCGAGTGTCGCTGTTGGAGCCCGGTCACAAGCTCGTGCACGATTTCGTCGAGTGTCCCCTGGACCCCCTCGCCACGGACGCTCCCCAAACTCGAAGGCGACCAGTCAAGCTTCATTGCACCGTAAACCGCGTCGACGACTGGCCGCAGTCGCTCGGGTTTTTCCAGCACGATGCATGCGGTCAGCAGCCTCGCACTGCGCATGGCGCGCTGAGCGATTCCTACGACCTTCACCTGCCCTCGCGCGTTGACGCTATGGTCACCCGCACAGTATTCCCCGACGACGGGACCGACTCGAGCGTCGAGGCCGAGGTCGCCCAAGACATCTCGAAAACAAGCAGCTCCCGCTTCAAAGGCCGCAATGTGATCACCGTAGAACTTCAAGGGGGCCATGAGATCGATGATCAGGCACGTCTGGTCGTACGCCACTGCTCGTCCCCCCGCGAGGCGGATCACTGGGTCAAAGCCGAACCCACGAGCCGCCGCGGAAGCTGCGGCGAATTCAGGCATCAAGCTTTCACGTCGGCTGAATGCCATGGTGGGAATCGGACGATAGGCCCTGATCCGAGCATGAGCGTTGTCGTCTTCTTGCATCTCGCGGAGCACGCGTAAGGACTCATCGATGTCGTCTTGCGCTGTGTTGCCGACCCGACCCAGTGATAAATTCGGTACGCGAGTGAGCAACTTCTGGTTCACCTCCGTCATCACGTGCAGGACTCAAACTCTGAATCTGGGAAGAGGTGATCGATAGATTGTTCGATCAGCTGGCGCATGCGCCTCTGCACCGAGAGGCGCGTTCCATCGAGTCCAACCTGAAGAGACTGGTGTGGGATCGCCATCCGTCGACCTCTTTTCCCCAGGATACTGACCTAACCTGAACCCGGAGTCTAGAGTGAAATGGATATTCTTGCAACCGACGAATCTTGATACAATTACGTAACCGAGTGATAGGAGACGCTGTGGCTGCTGACCTTGAACCGCGCAGGTTCATGACAAAGGTGGCGCGGATGTACTACACCCACGGCATTCGACAGATCGAGATCGCTTCGACCTTGGGCATGTCGCAGGCCCGTGTCTCTCGGCTGCTTCAAGCCGCTGAGCAAGCGAAAATTGTGCGAACGATTGTCGTCATCCCTGAGGGCCTGCACGCGGAGGTCGAAGAAGATCTCCAGAAGCGCTACGGCTTGTCTCAGGTTCATATCGTGGAGGCGCTGGATCCAAACGATGAGGCCGGCATCAATCGCGACCTCGGAGAGGCCGCTGCGCTCATCCTCTCCGCAATGCAGTTATCAGGGAAAACTATTGGCTTCACTTCATGGAGCCGGTCACTGCGTTCACTCGTAGCCACCCTCGAACCGTCGAAAAAAAAGAAGTCCGGTGCCACTCGCATCGTTGAGATGCTCGGGGACGTCGGCCCGCCACAGTCGCAGCATGATTCCACCCGTTCCACGCAGCGCTTTGCCGACCTGATCGGTGGGACTCCCCTGTTTATCCGCGCTCCCGGGGTTCTGTCTTCTGCGGAAGTGCGTGAAGCAATGATTAGCTACGACGCACACACCCGCGAAGCGATCGCGGCGTTAGATGAGTTGGACGTTGCCCTTGTCGGTATCGGTACCTGCAATATCGATGCACCGTTGGAGCCGGGCGGCAACTTTTTCACAGTAGAACAATTCGAAATGGCAAAGTCGCTCGGCGCCGTCGGACAGATCAACCTCAGGTTCATCGACACGGAGGGAATCCCGCTTGAAAGCGAGCTTGATTCCCTGGTGATCGGCGTGACCTTGGCCCAGCTTCCCGCTAAGGGCGGACGATTTGCCGTCGCTGGTGGAAGGTCGAAATACGAGGCCGTGCGCGCGGCCCTGCGCGGTCACTGGATCGACACCCTGATCACGGATATGGAAACGGCAGAGCGACTCCTGCGGGAGTAAACGCCGGTGAGCGGCGGCCCGCACCGCGAGTCGCCGCCACCGTCACCGAATGCACGTTGTTAAAGCGGCGCTTCCAGTTTCGTCTTCAACGCCGCGAGAAATTCGGCCGCAACCGCGCCATCCAGGGCGCGGTGATCCGACGTCAGGGTCAATTCGGCGATCGGGCGCCAACCCCCGCCATCGTCAGTCCAGACATTTCGTCGGATCGTGGCTCCAACCGCCAGGATCGCAGCCTGGGGCGCATTCACGATGGCATCGAAGCGGGTCACCCCGAGCATGCCGAGATTCGAAATCGTAAACGTCCCTCCGGTGATGTCGTCGCGCCCCAGTCCGCCGGAACGTGCACGGCCGACGATGTCGCGCCTACGCTGAGCGATCTCTTCAAGATCCAACTGATCGGCGTTGTGAATAATCGGAACTGTCAGACCTTTCTCTGTGGCGACCGCTATTCCGACGTGAGCTCGGGGGAAAGATATGACCGCTTCGCCGTCGACGTGGACATTCACTGCCGGCACCACGGTCAGAGCATGCGCGGTTGCGCGAACAAGCACGTCAGTCACTGTCGCCCCCGGTACGACGACCTTGGCACGCGATGCCTCCGTCATGTCGACCTCCACCGTGAGGTGGAACACCGGCGCTTCCCACGCCGTGACCATGCGCCGCGCTGCGGTTCGACGCATGCCCTTCAGCTCGGTGCGCTGACCCTCGTCGAGATCGAGTGCTTGAGTCATCACGCCCGCGCTTCGGTCAGGACGGCGGTCGTCGAGGCGCCGGCACACCCGTACTCGCGCATCTTTGCGATCGTCGCTTCGATCATCTGGCGCTTTCCTTCAGACAGGGCATCTTCGAGCTGGCGGTCACCGTGCGCCCAGGTCTCTTCGATACCGCGGCGAAAGGCATGGCGGAGATCGGTATCAGCGTTCAGCTTGTGCACGCCAGCCGCGATCGCGGCGCTGATATCCGACTCCGGCACTCCCGACGCTCCGTGCAGAACGAGGGGAACGCCCGTCACATCTCGAATGCGCTGGATTCGGTCGATGTCGAGGGGCAGGGGGGCACCGGACGTGATGCCGTGCATCACGCCTGCTGAGATCGCCAGGAAGTCGACACCGGTTTCCGCGACGAATCTTTCGGCTTCGTCGACGTTGGTGTAGTGCGCCGACCAGTCAATACCGTTGGATGCATCGGGAATGCTACCCAGTTCGGCTTCCACCGGAACGCCGAATGAATGTGCGACCTGAACGACGTAGCGGGTAGTTTTCACGTTTTCTTCGAACGGCAAATGAGAGCCGTCGAACATGATCGAGTCAAATCCGAGACGCAGGGCTTCGAAGACCTCGTCGTAGGTACCGTGGTCGAGGTGGATGACCGCATCCGCTCCCGTACCGTCGAGTTCATGACGGGTCATGCGGTACGCGGCCTCGAGACCCAAATGAGGAACGATCGCCCGCCCGACCTGCAGGAACACTGGCGATTGAGCGCGAATCGACGCTTCAATCAGTGCTTGCGTGGTCTCAGGGTTGTGCATATTGAAACCACCTACTGCATAGCCGCCTGCTCGGGCGCGGGCAACATAGTTTTCAGCTGTCTTCGTGGTCATCATGATCCTCTCGATTGGTTCAGTTGTGAGACCAGCACGTCAGTGTGCGGCCAGTATCGGGACGGGATTTGAAACCGTCCCGTTAGTCGGGTGAGGTGGTGCCGGCGGCATCATGCGCGCGGATCGCACGGCAGCCTGCCAACCGCCGTAGAGCTGGTCGCGACGATCGCTGCTCATACGGGGCTCGAATACTCGCTCCGCGCGCCACGTCTCGCGCACGAGATCTTGCGCGTCCCACAGACCCACCTCCGCTCCGGCAATATAGGCGACTCCGAGAGCGGTGCGTTCGAGACCCTCCGGCCGAACAACCGGCATGCCGAGGATGTCTGCTTGAAACTGGCACAGAAAGTTGTTGCAGACTGCTTTTCCATCCACCTTCAGCGACGTCACGTTCGTACCGCCGGCGCGCAGAGCATCAAGGTTGTCGCGCGTCTGGTAGGCCATGGCTTCAAGCGCCGCGCGAACGATTTGGTCGATGCCCGTGTCAAGAGTCAACCCAAAAATTGATGCGCGGACGTCTTTGTCCCAGTAAGGGTCGCAGAGGCCGGCGAATGCGGGAACAAAGTAGACGCCCTGGGTGTCTGTGACCCGTTCTGCGATGCGCTCCATCTCCGCGACAGATCCAACCGCGCGCATCTTGTCACGCAGCCAATGGAGCGTCTGCCCGCTATGGAATACCACCCCTTCGACTTCGTAGCTGGTGAGCCCGGGAATGTTCATCGCCACGCTGGTGGTCATTCCGGGCAGGAGCAGAGGGCTGCTCCCGACGTTGGCGACGAGCACGCCAGCGGTTCCAAATGTGTTCTTGACGGAACCTTCGTCGAAGCATCCCTGCCCAAAGAGCCCGGCCTGTTGATCAGCGATGATCGCCTGGATGGGTATGTAATGGCCGACGCCACCGGGCAGAATGCTGGGGTCAAGGTAGCCGAAATGCGAATTAGAGGCACGCACCTCGGGAAGAAGCTCCTGGGGGATTCCGTAGACGTCGCACAGTCGGTCGTCCCACACGAGTTCGTTGATGTTGAGCAGTGCCGTTCGCGACGCTGATGTCGCATCGGTGACGTGCTCACGCCCGCCAGTGAGGTTCCAGACAAGCCAGGTGTCGACTGTTCCGGCAGCGTAGGCGCCCGTGCCGGCCAGTGCTTTGAGTCCCGGAACATTTTCGATGAACCAGGCCAGTTTGGGGGCTGAGAAAAACGAGTCGTTCCGGAGGCCGGTGCGCGTGCGGATCTCGGCATCGAGCCCCAGGTCTGACCAGCGCTGCACGATCTCATCGGTCTGATGCGAAGACCACATGATCGCGTTGTGAACGGGGATGGAGGTAGAACGATTCCAGATCAGACAGGTTTCCCGGTGAGTCGTCACCCCGACCGTTGCGATGTCGCGCGCCGTCAGCCCCGACCGGGCCATTACCTCGTCGATCGCTGCCCGCATCGCAGTCCACAGCTGGGCTGGGTCGAGCTCGACCCAGCCGTGGTTGGGGAAAAGGGGCGTGAGTGAATTTGATGCCTCCGCCACGATCCGCCCGTCCGTATCGACGAGTACCGCCCGCGCGCTGCTCGACCCTTCGTCGAGCGCGAGGACATAGCGGCCTGTCATAGGTCCGCCCCGCTCTGGAGGGCGACGTCGTCGACGGTCAACCCACTTTCCCGTTCCCCCGATGTCACGCGAACGGGAATTTGCGCTGCGGGTCGGCCGGGCACTGCCAGGTGGCCGAGCCATTCAACGTAGCCCTCGATCTCATTCTGGATACGGTCTTCATCCCAGCCGTTGATCGCCGCCATGATCGTCGCGATCCGCTCGGCGCCCTCAATGCCGTGATCCGGTTCAAACGCCAGCAGGAGACGTCTCGCCATGACGTCCGTGAGAGTTCGGGCGAATTCTTCAGCGATGGCGAAGACCACTTCAGCAGCCAGCGCCCCCGACTTCTCGTCGACGATCTCAGCAAGTCTGGCGTCGTCACTCACGAGAGCCACTATGTTCGCTGCCCGCACCCCGTACAGAGCGAGGAGGCGCTTCGCCACTAACGGTGGCAAATCGCCGTTCGCAATGAACGCCTTCGAGAACGTCTCATAGTTTGCAACTCGAGCACCAGGAAGTGGGCTGGTCAGAGTGATTGTTTTGACCTTCTTGGCGCCCAGACTGCGAAGCGCCAGGTTGACGGCGTCCTCTGAGAGCTGCCGGAACGTCGTGAGCTTACCCCCGATGACGGAAAAGAGGCCCTCGACGCCGTCTTCAGCGTGGTCGTGGATGATATGGCTGCGCGGAATCTTCCATTCGGGCACACCGGGAGCGTACGGCAGTGGTCGCACTCCGCTGTACGTGTACAGGACATCGTCGGTGCTCAATTTTGCGCCCGGTACCAGAGTGTTGACCTCGTTGAGAAGGTAGTCGATTTCCGACTGTTCTGCGCGAGCAGAGTCCGGCTCCTCGTCGTAGAGGTTGTCCGTGCACCCGATGAGGTATCTGCCCATCCACGGTATGACGAGGACCAGACGGCCATCGGCCTGCGACTCGTAGTACACGACGTCGCGCGGCGCCCCGGGGAAGGGCGCCACGACGATATGGCTTCCTTTGGAGCCGCCGATGAATCGGGGTGAACTGACTCCCCCAAAATCAGCCAGCAGGCGGTCGACCCACGGTCCAGCGGCGTTCATGACCACCCGTCCGCGCACGGAATGACGTTCTCCCGTGATCGAATCGGTGTACTCGACGCCGGTCACTCGAGAATCGGACTTCAACAGCCCATCGACTCGGGAGTGGGTGACGATGTCGGCCCCGTCACTTTTAGCGGCTACCGCCAGTTCAACGCAGAGGCGCTCGGCATATTCAACCTGACCGTCGATGAAGACCGCGGAACCGGTGAGTCCGGCAGGTTCCATCCCGGTGAAGCGGGACAGCACCGCGCGCTTCGTCAGAATGCTGTGGTTGGGTTGCTTCTTGTCCCACGAGAGTACGTCGTAGGCGATCATGCCGAGGCGGATCAACCACGACGGCCGCTTGTTGCGGGCATAGAAAGGCATGAGAAGCGGCACAGGCTTCACCAGGTGGGGAGCGAGCTTGAAGAGGCGCTCGCGCTCCTTCAGGGATTCGCGAACCAGGGCGAAGTCCTTATGCTCCAGGTATCGGAGACCCCCGTGAATCAGTCGCCCCGACCACGCGGACACGCCGCTGCAAATATCTTCCTGGTCGATGACAATCGTTCGCAAGCCTCGCGCAGCAGCGTCGCGCGCAATGCCGAGTCCATTAATGCCAGCACCCACGACGACGAGGTCGTAGGGTGCGCGGGTGTCGCCGGCGTTCGCTAAAGATGCGCTCATGGCTCCTCCTCCTTCGTTGTTTTCGTTGAGGCCCGCGTTTAGTCGGTTTCGATCACAGCGAGAATGGTGCGGACCTCGACTGAGGAACCTTCCTCGACCAAGATCTCAACCAGGGTTCCCGTGGCAGGTGACTCGAGGGTTTCCTCAACCTTCTCCGCCTCGACCTCCGCCAGAGGTTCGTCTTCATCGACGTGGTCGCCCACCTTCTTGAGCCACTCGACGATTGCCCCTTCACTCATTCCCATTCCCCACTGGGGAAGCAACACATCTATACGCGCCATTTGGTTCCTCTTTCGTTATTAAACTGCGGCTGCGACCGGCTGAAGCGCCGGCAGGTCGACGACGCGCCGAATGGCAGCCGCGATTGTGGCCTTCGTCGGGTACATCTGCTTTTCGAGCGAGGGGCTAAAGGGAATTTGCATGTCCGGTGCCGTCACACGAATAATCGGGGCTTTGAGAGAATCAAAGATTTCTTCCGCGACGAGCGCACTGATCTCTGCCGCTGCACCGCAGGTGCGGTGCGCCGGCTCGGCTACAACCAAGCGCCCAGTCTTCGCCACCGACCGCAAAATGGCGTCACGGTCGAGTGGAACGAGCGTTCTCGGATCAATGACCTCGACGGACACGCCTTCCTGTGCGAGTTCTTCCGCTGCAGCCACTGCCTCTGGCACTGAGCTCGAGATAGCGACGACGGTGACGTCCGTTCCTTCCCGCGCCGTGCGTGCGACCCCAAGCGGAATCCAAAACTCGTTCTCGTCGACGTCCTCCTTTGCACTCCACAGGAGGCAGGCCTCGAAACTGAGGATTGGGTCGTCGGAGTCGACCGCGGAGCGGAGCAGCCCTTTTGCGTCTGCGGGCGTGGCAGGGGCAATGATTTTCAGTCCGGGGACGTTCATGAACATCGGATACGGACGGTCCGAGTGGTGCGCGCCGGTGTTCAGTCCATAGAACATGGCGGAGCGGAAGACTACGGGCATCGAGGCCTGGCCGCCGAACATGTACCGGTTTTTCGCCACCTGGTTCACGAACTGGTCCATGGCCATATAAAGGAAGCTCGAGTAGGAGAGGTCGACTATCGGGCGCAGCCCGGTCATCGCAGCACCAGCGGCCGCGCCAACAATGCCCTCCTCGGAGATCGGGGTATTGCGAATGCGGTTCTTGCCATACCGCTGCAGAAAATCACCCTTATCGCTGCGGGATTTGCCGCCGCCGGTAGTGCCATAGACATTCGCTTCGACATCTTCGCCGATGATGATGACGCGCTCGTCGGCGTCCATGGCCTCGCGCTGGGCTGCGCCGATAGCACCCAAATAGCTCATCACAGTCATGCTGCGGACTCCTTGTCGGTGTAGAGGTCGTCGAAGGCGACCGAGAGATCGGGGTAGGGACTCGCGTCCGAGAACGCGACAGCCGCGTCGACCTCGGCGAGCGCAGTGGCCTGGAGGCCATCGAGCTCATCGTCAGAGAATCCCTGAGATGCCAGATAGTGACGAAAGAGGATGATGGGATCCTTCTTCAACCAGGCTTCGCGCTCACCTGCGTCTCGGTAGTCCGTGCCGAGTCTCAGCCCTTCGGAGTGTTCGTTGTACCGGTAGGTCATGACCTCTACCAGTGTGGGACCGTCCCCGGCGCGCGCCCGTGCTACCGCTTCGGAGACCGCGTCGTAGACAGCCAGAACATCCTGTCCTTCTTCAACTCTGATTCCGGGCATCCCGAATCCAGCGGCGCGTTCGGAAATGATGCCCGATGTGACGGTGTGTGCCGGAGTGCTCAGCGCGTACTGGTTGTTTTCGCACAGAAAGATCATCGGGAGGTCCCACACGCCGGCCATGTTCATCGACTCGTAGAGGACCCCCTGATTGGCGGCTCCATCGCCGAAGAAGGCGAGCGCTACTTTGCCGTTGTTCAGCACCTTCGACGACAGGGCTGCTCCATTGGCAATCGGGATGGACGACCCCACAATGCCGGACTCACCAAGACTTCCTACTGCGAAATCAGCGAGGTGGAGCGAGCCACCCTTACCTTTACAGACGCCCGTCGCCTTGCCTGCAAGTTCAGCCATAAGAGGGCCGAGCGGTGAGCCTTTTCCGATGGGGTGCCCGTGGCTGCGGTGGTTTCCACTCATGTAGTCACCGGCACCGAGTGCCATCGTGGCGCCGACAACCTGCGCTTCTTGCCCGATACTGGTGTGAACAGTGCCGGGAATGTGGCCGCGTTTCACCATCTTGGATGCGCGCTCATCGAACGCTCGGATTCTCAACATTCGCAGCTGCATTTCACGCAGGGTATCGCGTGCCAGTTCGGCCATTGGGAACCGCCTCTCTCTCGACTTCTTCGTCTGCGTTCACGAGTGAATATTCATTCGTGTTATGAAACTCTATGCTACGCAGTTCTGTGTCCCACTGCAAGCGATTTCGATGGGACATCAGACCAACCGAGTTGATGCCGTACAGCCGCCGGAATGACATGGTCTACTCGGTCAAGAATGTAAGTGGGCTGGTCCGCTGCAGCAGTGCGCGCCACCGAGTCGAGGTCGGCATCCCCGGTGAGCACAAGCGCGGAGTCCATCCGGGCATCCACGGCCATTTTCACATCTGTGTAGAGTCGATCTCCCGTCATAAGGCATTGCTCAGGCCGTAGCCCCAGGGTTGCCATCACCGTTTCCAGCATGATCACGCTGGGCTTACCGGCGTTGGCGACGCAGGACACACCGGTACACGCCTCGATCGCCGCGACGATCGCCGCCGCGTCAGGTTCACCGCGGCCACCAGGAAACGGGCAATAGCGATCCAGATTGGTCGCCACCAGGATCGCATCCCGCTTCCACAGTGCGTCGAATGCGATTTGAAGCTTGGAATAGTCGAATCCTCGGTCATAGCTCGCCAAGACGATGTCTATCTCATCGGGGTCAGACGACGTCGGGATGCCCGCATCCTGCAGCGCCGTGATCAGCGGTTGTTCAGCAATCGGGTAGACCGTTTTGCCGGGGTGTTCACGCCTGAGCCAGGCGACCATGCTCACCACTGAGTTGACAACCTCCTCGGGCGCAACCTGAATGCCGAGTTTCGTGAGTTTGGCTACGTACATTGCCCGGTCGAGCGTTGGGTTGTTCGAGAGAAACACCACCCGACGTCTCGTCTCGCGGAGGTGCGTCAAAAGCTGGAGCGCTCCGGGAAGAAGCTCCTCGCCCAGGTAGATGGTGCCGTCCAGGTCGAACAGGTAGGCGTCGTAGACGCGTTCGGGCAGCGCCCGCGGTGCGTCGTCATCCGTCTGCGCCGCGGGCGAGCTCAGGCTGGTCGCCGTCGTCTCACTCACGCCATCACTTCGATCCGGTCGTGGAAGAAGGAGCGGAACGCGGGGTAGATCGCGGCGTATCGGCGGTAGAGCGCTTCGTAGTCGTCGGCCGCTTTCGGGTCGGGTTCATATCGAAACTCGGTGGCGCTCATGGCCTCGGCGGCGTGGCGGATGCTGGGAAAAAGTCCCGCCCCGAAGGCTGCGAGCATGCCAGCACCCAGACAGGTTGTCTCCCTCTGGCGCGACAAGACAACGGGCCGGCGCAGAACATCCGCGATTATCTGACACCAGAGCGGGCATTGCGAGCCGCCTCCCATAGCGACGAACTCTTCCACAGTGTCCCCCGTTGCTTGCTCAACCTGGTCTTGACTCAGCCGCAGTTCGAAGGCGACGCCCTCCAGGACGGCGCGATAGATGTGGGCGCGGCGATGCACGCCCTGAAGGCCCACCATGATGCCGCGGGCTTCATGGTCCCAGTACGGCGTGAGCGCTCCGTTCCAGTAGGGGACGACATACAGGCCGTCACTGCCGCGAGGCACGACCGCCGCTTCGGACTCGAGGGTCGCCTCGACCCCGCCGCGAAACTCCTCCGAGCAATGAGTGAACGTGTCGATGAACCAGGAGATCATGTACGTGCCGGCCCCCACGAAGGTCTCGTACGTGAAGCTGCCGGGTATCGTACCCAGCATCGCTCGATACGCCCTGTCGGGCTGGTACTGAGAGGAATACGTTCCAGAGATCAGACCGGTACCGATATTGAGGTAGGCCCGCCCCGGCGCCGCGACCCCCGCGCCGAGGCCGGCGCACTGTCCGTCACCGGCTCCCGCGACGATAAGCGTGCCAGGGAGCAGACCGAGAAGCTCTGCGGCATCGACAGTGAGGCCTCCGATGACGTCTCCGGGAAAGTGCAGCGTTGACAGTTGAGAGCGGTCGAGACCGAGGTGTGTCAGGACGGCCGGGTCGTAGTCACCGGTTCGAATATCGACGAGGCCGGTAGGGTCCATACTTGCTGTCGAGGTCGCCCAGAGGTCGGTCATGCAGTGCACCAGATAGCCATGAACCTCGACGACGTGCGCCGTACGCCGTAAATTCTCGGGTTCATGCTCGGCCATCCAGAGCAATTTATAGTACGAAACGGTTGTGTTCGGTGGCTTACCGGTACGGTCGTGTACATCGGCCGAACCAAACCGGTCCACTTGCTCGCCGGCCCTGGAATCGAGCCACAGCATCGCCGGTCGCACGGCTTCGCCGTCGTCGTCGAGGCACACGAAACTCTCGCGCTGGTGGGTTACGGTCAGGGACGCAACACGCCTGACGTCGAGGCCCGCGACGGCACTGCGCACCGCGCTTTGCATAGCTGTCCACCATTGGCGCGGATCTTGTTCGCCGCGCCCCGGCGCGGGGATACTCAAATCAAGTTCGGCCCGACCACTCGACACCTCGGTGCCATCCGCGTTCCAGACACTCGCTTTCGCGCCGGTGGTTGAGCAGTCCACCGCGATGACCACGCGCTCATCGCTCATGACGTCGGCTCGCTCTCCGCCTGAAAGGCCTGCTCGATCACCACGTCCACGTCGGCTGGCGTCCACCAACCGAGGAGGAAGAGCAGGTCGATGACCGTGAAGCGGTCGCGCATGAAGAGGCAATTCGCGACAGCCCACCGCCAGATGTCCGGGGTGACCCATTCGACAAGGTCACCCGGCGTTGTGGGTGAGCCCGCAGCAAGCAGACCGGCAGACAACGACGCGGGCGTGGGGACCGCGGCAGCAATCGCGACGCCATCGGAGACCGCGTTGGCGACCATGCCCTTCATGCGCTCCGGGTCGGCGTTCCACGCTTCGATCTTGCGGGCGTAATCGGACCAGCATTCCTCACCTCGACCGCCGGTCTCGTCGCAGACATCGAACGCTCGCTTCACCTGCTGTTCGAGGTCGCTCGCAGCGGGGAAACGTACTGTGAACCCACCCTCGGCCACTCGGCGGCGCAAGAGGTCCCACGCTGCGGACGCAACCTGAGTTGCAACGCCAACCTGAGCTCCGTGGAGGCCGATCGGCAAATTGTGGGCGGCGGCATACATGTCGAGCATGTGCGAAACGACATGTTCAACACCGGAGAGGCAGGCCGTTGTACCCGCAATCCCTGTGCCCATTCCACGAATGGCGAGCATCCGGGTCAGGTCAAGCACGACTCCGGGGGCACCCTCGGCGAGGCCATCCGCCCAGGTGGCGGGGTCACCGGCGAACTCGAGCAGGAAATCCCGCGGGGTCAGCCGAAAACTGTTGTCGAAGCCCAAGCGGTTGGCGAGTTCCCAGTCAGCAGGAGCGGTGTAGAGCGAGAGCACCTCACCAAAACCGGCAGTGTTCATGGCAACGGGTGCGTCTGCGATTGTCGTGGTGTCGGCGAGCACGACGTCGGGCCAGCGGGATGGGATCGTGCGCTTCACCCCATTGCGCAGGACCACCGAGACGTTGTCGGTAAAGCCGTCGACGGATGCTGCGGTTTGCACGATCACGAGCGGGATTCCTCCCAAGCGATCGGTGGCCACTTTCCCGATGTCGGAAATAGTGCCACTACCGATCGCGACGGCGCAGTCATAACCTTTGATAGCAGCCGTCGCAGTTTCGAGCGCGTCTTCGTCGGCGTGCAGCTGTCCCCCGTGGCCGAGCACGACAATCTCGATCGTGAACGCTTCGGCAAGGAGCTCGCACAGTTGCTGCTTCAGGTCACGGCCGTCGCGCAGGATGGCCGTCTCGTCGACCAGCACTGCGACTCGACGCGTTCCGGTCGGTCCGTCGGCCACCAGGCTTTTCACCGCTGGGACTAAATCGAAGCTGGCTTGGGGCGAGATCACCAGGGCCCGGATACCGAGCGGAACCAGGTCGACAGCGTCGGCCGTTGAGGCGATGACCGCGCGGATCGCGTCGAGGTCGGTGGGATCGGTGATTGAGGCGAATGTACTCATGTGTGCCTTCTGCTCGACTTTCGGTCAGTGAGTACCGCGGCGGCGATAACGGCGCCAATAACCACGGGCTGGAGGTTGGCGGAGACGTTCAGAAGCGACATTCCGTTGTTCAGGACTCCGATGATGAGGAGTCCGACGAACGTGCCGAGGAGACTGCCCGACCCGCCAGAGAGGCTGGCACCGCCGATGACCACTACGGCGATAACGTTGAGGAGGTCAGCTGCGCCAGCGGTGGGCTGCGCGGAGTCGAGTCGTGATGTGACCAGGAGGCCTGCTACTGCCGCTAATAATCCGGCGATGGTATAGACCAAGATTTTGGCGCGGCGCACGGGAAGTCCGGAAAGTCGAGCCACCTCCTCATTTCCGCCGATCGCATAGAGCGCACGGCCCGACGGCCGGAACTTCAGCCAGAATGCCGCGATGGCGAATATTGCGACGAGAATAACGCCCTCGATAGGGATGCCGAGAATGCTGGTAGCTGTGATCGCAATGAACCAGTCGGGGAACCCCGTGATGGGGTTGCCATTCGTGATGAACAACGCGAGGCCAGCCGCTGCAGACATCGTTGCCAGCGTTGCGATGAACGGTTGCAGTTTGCCGTAGGCGGTCAGGATGCCGTTGATGAGGCCGACGAGGGCGCCCACGATAAGGCCCGCAAGGAGCGCGACCTCGAAAGGCCAACCGGCCATTTTGTACATTGCGGCCATGGACATCGAGCTGAGCGCCAGCACGGAGCCAACGGAAAGGTCGATACCTCCCAGGAGGATGATCAGTAGCGCTCCGACCGACATGACGCCGACCGCTGAAACCTGGCTCAAAATATTGAGCAAGTTGCGTGGCGTCAGGAAGTACGGGGATAGGAATGAGAGTGCGACGAATATCACGATCAGGCCGATCAGGGGACCGGGAATTTGGCTCATTATGCGCCGGAACCGGTTCGTGTTGACGGACGCAGCAGACGAAGGCGCGACCTCGCCGTGGGCGGGAGAAGAGTCTGGCCGAGGCGGCGTGACGTTGCGGTCGATTATGGCCATGGTTCAGTTCTCCTGCGTTCTGATCGTCGTTTGATACTCTGCTTCGCCGTCGATCGGCGACTCCAGTGGGGATTCTTTTGGGACGTTGCTGAGCGCGAGGGCCATGACGGCTTCCGGTGTCGCATCGGCGCGATCGAGAATCGCCCGCTGGAGGCCACCGGACATCACGAGCACGCGGTGCGACAGGCCGAGTACTTCTTCGAGTTCTGATGAAACGACGATGACGCCGACGCCGGTTTCAGCTAGGGCTCTGATGGTCTCGTAGATCGTCATCTTCGCTCCGACGTCGACCCCCCTGGTGGGCTCGTCGAGGATGAGTACTTTGGGCTCGTTCACCAGCCACTTCGCCAGCAGGACCTTCTGCTGATTTCCGCCCGAGAGAGAGCCCACGGGAATGTCGAGCCGTCCGCGGATGTCAAGGAAATCCCGCAGCTTGTTCGCGGTTGCTGTCACCTTCTTCTTGGTGATGATTCCGGCTGAGCTCAGCTTTTTTTCCCACGGAAGGGTGATGTTTTCGGCACCGGTTCGGTCCAGGTTGAGTCCTTGGCCCTTCCGGTCTTCGGGAACCATCGCGATCCCAGCGTCGATTCCCGACCGTGGGTTCCTGATCTGAACGACCTCGCCGTGCACCTTGATTTCCCCGGCGTCGGCTACATCCGCTCCGGCGATAGTTCGCACAACCTCGGTTCGGCCAGCTCCCACGAGCCCAGCGAAACCGAAAATTTCGCCCCGGTGAACATCGAAGTCGATGCCCGCGAATACTCCAGTCTTGCTCAATCCTGTGACGGAGAGTGCAATCTCGCTGGTAGCGGGCTGTGGCGCCCGGTGGGAAAAAACGAAGTCGCGGCCGACCATCGCCTTGACCATTTCATCTTTCGTGATCTCACTTGCCGGCCAATTTCCTACCAACGCGCCGTCCCTAAGGCACACGATCGTATCCGCGACTTCTTTGATCTCTTCCAGGCGGTGGGAAATGTACACGATTCCTACACCACGTTGTCTCAACGCCGCGATCTGAGCGAAAACATGTTGAGTTTCGGACTGGCCGAGTGAGGCCGAGGGCTCATCGAAAATGATGTATTTCGGTTCGCGGGAGAGAGCGCGTGCGATCTCGATTTCCTGCTGCGCCGCGATGGAAAGTCCTGCAACGGGACGGCGCGGATCAGTCTGTGAACCGACAAGCTCGAGGTATTCCCTCGCCTCGTCGTTGATGCGATTGCGATCGATCACTCCTCGCCGACGAGGCAGCCTCCCGATAAAGATGTTCTCCGCTACCGACAACTCCGGAACCATACGAATCTCTTGATGAATAAGCGCGACGCCATTTTTTAAGGCATCTGAAGGCCGAGTTGGTTCGTAAGGGACGCCGTCAATGGTCATCGAGCCGCCGTTGGCTTCAACTATGCCCGCGATAATCGACGACGTTGTCGACTTTCCAGCCCCGTTCTCGCCGATGAGTCCAATGACGTTCCCGGGCCGGAGCGTAATGTCAACGCTCTTGAGTACGGGAACTCCCCAGTAGCTTTTGGAAAGCCCCGTGCAAATAAGACCCGAAGAATCTCCGTCTGCCGGGCCTTCGTGAATTGTGTGTGCGAGTGTCTGTACCACTGTCATCCATTCATTGCGATCGCAATAGAACCGGTGGAAGACGGTCTAACGCAGTTAACACGTCTCCCACCGGCAGCTGTTCGATTACTTGAAGTCAGGACCGTAGAACTTCGCGGGATCGTTGTCAGCGACGTTCTCACCGGTGACGAGCACCGTGTCCTGGTACTGGAGTTCGGGAATGTCGCCGCCGTTTCCCTCGGCAATCTTCACCGCGTCCTGCACCGATAGCTGCCCCATAAGGTACGGCTGCTGCGCCATCGTGGCCTGGGTGAGTCCGTCTGCGACCGCCGTGAACATCGTCGGGAATCCGTCGATACCGACGAAGACCAAGCCGGTGCGGCCTTCCTGCTGCGCCGCCTTAGCTGCGCCCAGAGCCATGGCGTCGCTTTCACCGAAAATTGCCTTCAAGTCGGGATTTGCCGTCAGGATATTCTGCGCGGCGGTGAACGCCTTGGTCTCGTCCCAACCGGCTGATTCCTGAGCGACGACTGTGACGTCGGGATAGTTGGCCAGTGCGTTTGCACAACCTTCGCTGCGCTGCAACTCCGCGGTGGAGCCAAGCGGGCCTTGGAGGATCGCTATGTCGCCGGCGCCACCGAACTGGTCAAACATCCAGGTGCACAGCTTCTCGGCTGCCGCGACACTGTCCGTCGCGATGTAGGTCGCAAGTTTGCCCTTACCAGACTCGGGCTTTTGGTCGACGGCAATGATCGGAATACCGGCGTCATTGGCCAGCTTGACGCCGGCTGCTGCCGACGTTGCGTCCTGGGCGATGAAAATGATCACGTCGACCTGCTGGGTGATCAAATCCTGAACCTGGTTGACCTGCTGACCGGAATTGTTATTGGCGGAGAGCGTGACGAGTTTATAGCCGGCTTCGTCTGCAGCCTGCTCCATTCCGTCCACGGCTGCAACGTAGAACAGTGACTTTTGGTCAGCGACTGCAATCCCAATCGTTTTGCCATTAGCGCTGCCGCTTCCGGACGCGCCTGTCGGGGAGATAGTCGGGCTGCAGCCGGTAAAGAGCAGAGCGGCCGATAAGGCGGCTGCGGTCGCGATCATACGTTTTGGGCGAAATTTCATACTCTGCATGCGTTTCTCCTTTGAAACAGTTCACGGCTTGGTGCATATTTATTCATAAGCTGATCGACCATGCGGCCTTGATCGAGTGTGGCACGCCCTCCAAAGGTCTGTCAAGAACCTGCCCTGCTCCGAACCCATTGGCCTACCCGACTGAGCACGCAGGCCGGGAAGAATTCGACGGCGGCGCTAAGTCCAATGACCGCGTGGAGCTGTTCGAAGAAGTCGAGGATGATGATCGGCGAACGTGGTCGGCGAACTTGGCAAATATCGCGGGCCATCTTCGGGGGAATGAACGCGATAAGTGCGGCCGATACCGTCGCCGAGCGGGTCGCCCAGCGCGGCCGAGATCGCTTGGCCGGGATCACGACCCAGAGCGGCTGGCTGATCGTTCCGCTGACGGTGACAACGTCGCTGAAGGTGAGAACGTCGCTGACCAACAGCAGGATAGTGACGGGAAGGAAGACGCCTTCCTCCCAAAATACTGAGATTCGGGCGGAGCTCGTTACCAATTGTGGGAAGGAGTCCAGAATGATACGTATGACGAATCTGTCTCGCGCCTCGCTGGTGAGCGGAGCATTTGTGCAACTGGCTGACGCGCTGGTGGGAGAGTACGACTCTGCTGATCTCCTGCGTACTTTGGTCGATCAGTGTGTTGTGTTGCTCGACGCCACGGCAGCGGGTCTTCTCCTGGCAGATCAACAGGGCAATCTTCAGGTCATCGCCTCCACGAGTGAGGAAAGCCGTCGGGTCGAGGTGCTGCAACACGAGGCCGGCGCCGGTCCATGCGTTGACGCCTATCGTTCCGGCACGGTCGTCACCCTGAGCGATATTGCAACGGATGGTAACGACTATCCTGTTTTTCAGGCAGCAGCGCTGGCCCAAGGTTTTCAATCCGTACACGCCATTCCGATGCGCTTTCGTCCAAATACAATCGGCGCACTGAACCTGTTTCGAAGTCACAAAGGTGCGTTGAGTGATGAGGATGCGGTCATCGGGCAGGCCCTGGCCGACGTGGCGACCATCACTCTCCTTCACGAACGTACAGCTCGAAAAAACGCGACGGTGAACGCTCAGCTTCAACACGCACTGAACAGCCGAGTTTTCATCGAGCAGGCAAAGGGCGTCATCGCGGCACGCAACAACATCAATATGGATGAGGCCTTCAAGCGTCTCCGCGCGCACGCCCGTTCGCGCCAGGAGCCTATGCACAGAAGTGCCGCTGACGTGATCAACAATCTGATTCTGATCTAGACGGTGTATCCCTGCGGCGCCGGCTGAACCGGTGGTCGAAAGAATCCCCGACACGGAACTGCCCGAGCCGCCGCTACTCGGGAGACACCACAAACCGACAGCTTGAACCGTTGCACCTCGTGCATACGATGGGCCACTGGTACCTCCTCGCCTACAGCCTCGATGCTGCCGACTGGCGAACCTTTCGCGTTGACCGCCTCAGCGAGGCGCAGGTCACCGACAAGCCCGGCTACCCGCGAAAACCTCCAGCCGACGACCTGCGCGAAGATGTGACGATGCACGTAGCAAGCGGATGGTGCCTGGTGACCGGGACCGTTCGCGTGCACGCTCCGCACGCTCCGCGCGCCACGGTCGCCCCTGGATCACACCGCCTGGGGAACAGTCCCGCTTCTGGCAGTCCTTCGGGTGCCTTGAGCGTGCGGGCACGTTTCCCGGCTCGGGAGGTCGAAGCCCCAGATTCGAAGGTGCAGACTCTTTGCTCACAGTGAGCGCAAAAAAGCGGCCGGACCTGCGCAAACAGGTCCGGCCACATCCATCTAACAAATTTTGAGTTTACACATCACACACGCACTAGCTACCGTAATACTGGCAAGGATCCAGCGCCATGACAGCGATCAGAACTACCCTTTTCTGATCGTGACGAGGGTGTCGTCGGGTACGTAGTAGTTATTCGCAAAGTCGATCTTGGTGGTCGTCGGGGCGATCACGGCGCAGTTGGAAAGGCGAGAATCACGACCGAAAGTGTTGTCGGTAATGGTCGCTCCCCTGATCGGACCGTGTGACTTTTCCGCAATGTTCACGGTGCAGGCTCCACCGTTCGCGAAGTTGTCGCTAAAAGTGAAGTTGGAGACCGGTCCCCGGTCCTGCGTGATCTGCACGGCAGCGCTGTGCGAATCGGTGAGCCGGTTGCCGGTCACGGTCACGTTGTTTCCAGCCTGAATCTGAATGCCATCGTCGTGACTGGGGGAACCGCCCTGATTCGGGTCATTGCTGTAATGCATGTGATCGTGGATCCAGGAATCCTGCAGACTCACGTTGCTTCCGGTGACGTGAATGCCATCGATGACGTTATTGATGTTCAAGCGTGTCGCCGTGAAGTTATAGCCGTAGATTCCATTGGCGTGGGGCGAAGCGGTACTTGGGGACAGCTCGGTATCGGTGACAACCAGGTTTCGGTGTCCGCCGAGGTTATTGATTAGCGCCCCTGGACCGTTCATGGTGCCACCCCGAATGATGGAATTCTTGATGGTCACATCGGGGGCGCTGATCTTGATCAGGCCGCGAATATCAAGGCCATTCAGCACTGTGCCCGGTTTGGTCACGTTGATGTCACCATTGTGCACGGTTAAAGCAGTTCCAGAGGGAACGCCCGTGTTGGAAGCACCGGGCGTTGCACTCGTCACCGGCGAAGGCTCCGGAGTGGGACTCGGTACGGGAACCGGTGCCGGCGCGGGAGCCGGTGTGGGAGTGGGAGTCGGTGTCGGAGTCGGAGTCGGAGTGGGAGTCGGTGTGGGAGTGGGAGCCAGAGCACGAATGGGCTCCGGAGCCGGTGCAGGCGCCGGGCTGCCTTCGGCGCGCTCAAAGCCGTCGACCGAAAGGTTCAGCGTGACGTCGGCGACGCTACTGACGGCGGTGACCGTGCCGTCCATCTCCGGCGTCACGGGAACCGTTATGGTCTTGGTTGGGCTGGTACCAGCCGGCGCGGTAAACGAGTACGCTTTGGAGCCCTCTGGACCAAGTGCAATTTTTACCTGAGTTTGCGAAGCGACCTCAGAGGTGAAGAACTTCACCTCGACAGATTTCAGGCCGGACGGTACCGTACCCAAGTCGGTGGTGACTCTGTCGCGCTCGGGAATCACAATCGATGCGCTCAGTGTCTCGGCGTTGCTGATATCAGCTTGAGCCGGACTGACGACGAGACCGGACAGGGCGACGACGGAAACTGCCAGAACCGAAAGAACGGCCTTCCGTGGAGCCGTGCTGGTGGAGACAGTCGGGGTGGTGCCAGTTGAAAATTGATTCGAAAAAGATGTGCGGGTATTTCTGAATGCCATTGGTTAGTTACGTATATTCTTTGTCGCGCACAAGTCCGGGAACGTGCGGTTGATCGGCCGTAGGGGGCCACAATGTACTCCATGAGCATTGCCCACTTAGGGTGCACACGCAAATCGAGTGACCTCACTTACGCTGCCGCGACGAACACTCGGCACTCAAAAAAAGCGGCCGGACCTGCGTTAACAGGACCGACCGCTTGAAGTCTGCGAATCTAGCGTTTGCGCTTCTCACGCACGCGCATACTGAGGTTGATCGGGCTGCCCTCGAAGCCGTAGATCTCGCGCAGGCGTCGCTGAATGTAGCGACGGTAGCCCGGGTCAAGGAATCCGGTGGTGAATACCACAAACGTCGGCGGGCGGCTCGAGGCCTGTGTACCGAACAGAATCCGAGGCTGCTTGCCGCTGCGCACGGGGTGCGGGTGGGCGGCAGCGAGCTCAGCCAGGAAGGCGTTGAACTTACCCGTGGCGATGCGGGTGTCCCACGATTCGAGCGCGAGCTCAAGCGCCGGAACCAGCTTTTCCATATGACGACCGGTTTTGGCCGAGATGTTCACGCGCGGGGCCCAAGCCACGTGCGCCAGATCCTGCTCGATCTCCCGCTCCAGGTATCGGCGACGGTCGTCGTCGATCTGGTCCCACTTGTTGAACGCCAGAACGAGTGCACGGCCCGATTCGATGACGAGGTCGATGACCCGAATATCCTGCTCGCTGATGACTTCGGTCACGTCGAGCAACACAACGGCAACCTCGGCCTTTTCCAAAGCCGCGCTGGTACGCAGGGAGGCGTAGAAGTCGGCGCCCTGCGAGAGGTGCACACGACGGCGAATGCCGGCGGTGTCGACGAAACGCCACACCTTGCCGCCGAGCTCAACCTGCTCATCGACCGGGTCGCGGGTCGTGCCGGCGAGCTCGTTGACAACAACACGCTCCTCCCCCACGACCTTATTGAGCAGGCTGGACTTGCCGACGTTCGGGCGACCGAGGATGGCCACGCGGCGCGGACCGCCGACCTCCTGCTTGGCAACGTTGGAAATTTCGGGCAGCACGAGCAGGATCGCATCGAGCAGGTCGGCAACACCACGACCGTGCAGGGCAGAAACCGGCCACGGCTGGCCGAGGCCGAGCGACCACAGGCTGGCCGCTTCGGGCTCCTGGCGCACGTCATCGACCTTGTTGGCGATCAGAAAGACCGGTTTGCCGCTCTTACGCAGCATTCGCACGACGGCCTCATCGGTCGAGGTCGGGCCCACGTTGGAGTCCACGACGAACATGACCAGGTCGGACAGGTCGATGGCGATCTCGGCCTGGGCAGCGACGGAGGCGTCGATACCCTTAGCGTCGGGCTCCCAGCCGCCGGTGTCGACGAGGCTGAACTTGCGCTCGTGCCATTCGCCCTTGTACGCGACACGGTCACGCGTCACACCGGGGGTATCCTCGACGACGGCCTCGCGGCGACCGAGGATACGGTTGACCAGCGCTGATTTTCCCACGTTCGGGCGCCCGACAATGGCGATCACCGGAACGGCCGGCAGGTACTGAATCGCGTCGGGGTCGTCGGTGACGGCCTGCAGTACGTCGAGGTCTTCCTCATCGAGGTCATAGTTGTCGAGGTCCGTGCGCAGCGCGACGGAACGCCGCGTGGCAAGTTCCTCATCGAGATTGGCGAGTCGTTCCGCCAGCTCGGTGTCGAGCGCTGCGCTCGTGTCGTCGTATTCGTTACTCATTCAAAGCCCGCTTCGTGCGTGTGTGGTAGACGTCGATGACCGCTTCAACGGTCTGCTCGAAGTCGAGATGGGTGGAGTCGACGGTTATCACACCGTCAGCCGCGCTCATGAAATCGACAACCTGTGAGTCAGCACGATCACGTGATCGCAACTGTTCTGCCACGGTTTCAGCCGATTGGGTCGTTATTTCCGCAGAGCGTCTTCTCATTCTAGCCTCCTCGGATGCCGTGAGTAGAATGCGCACCTCGGCTTCCGGGGCCACGATGGTTGTGATGTCGCGTCCTTCGACGATGACTCCGGGTCGATCCACGTTCTCGGCGATGCTGCGAAACAGCTCGGTGAGCGCGCCTCGCACCGCGGGAAGGCGGGCGACAGCGCTGACCGCTGCACTGACCTCCGGTGAGCGGATGGCGTCGGTCACGTCGGTCTGCCCCACCGTGACGAAGTAGTCGTCTGGGTCGGTACCGATCGCATAGTCGAAGTCTTTGAGGAGCGCGGAGACGGCATCCGTTTGGGTGTTGTCTGTATTGCGCTCAAGCGCCAGCCAGGCCAGCGCGCGGTAGGCGGCGCCGGTGTCGAGGTAGGCGAAGCCGAGACGACGTGCGGCGGCACGGCTCACGCTCGATTTGCCGCTGCCGGCCGGCCCATCGATAGCGACGAGGGTTGGAAGGGTGTGACGTGCCATGTACGTTAACCAGCAATCCGCCAGCCGCGCGCGGCCAGCTCTTCGGTGAGGCGAGTGACGGCGCCGGGCAGTACAGAGATTTCGGCGAGACCGATCTGGGCGCCGGGCGAGTGTTCCAAGCGTAAGTCTTCGAGGTTGACTCCGAGCTCCCCGATGTCGTTGAGCAGGCGAGCGATCTGGCCGGGCTGGTCGTTGACCATGACGATCATCGAGGAGAACCGTCGGTCCTGCCCGTGTTTGCCGGGCAGACGGGCCACTCCGACGTTTCCGCCGGCGAGTTCCTCGGCGACCTGGCGCTGCGCTCCGGGCGCGTCTGGATCTTCGAGGGCGTCGATGAACCGGTCGAGGTCGTCTCGGTAAGCCAGCAGCACATCACGCACCGGGCCGGCGTTGGCGCCGAGAATCTGCACCCACAGATCGGGGTCGCTCGCCGCGACCCGGGTCACGTCGCGCAGGCCCTGGCCGGCCAGGTTGAGCGAAGAGTGCGCTGCCCCGGTGAGGCGGCGGGCCATCAGGGTGGAGATGACCTGCGGCACGTGCGAAACCAGGGCGACGCCGAGGTCGTGCTCTTCCGGCGTCATCTCGACCAGGATCGCGCCGAGGTCGAGAATGAGATCGTCGATAGCACCGGCCTGCTGGTAGCTGATCGCGTCGTGTGCGGCGACCACCCAGGGGCGACCGATGAACAAATCAGCGCGGCCGGAGAGCGGGCCGCCCTTCTCCCGACCGGCGAGCGGATGCGACCCGATATAGCGGCTGATATCGGCTCCGCGCTCGCGCAGCTCGGCGAGCGGCGCGAGTTTGACACTCGCGACATCCGTCACGATCGCTCCCGGATAAGCCTCGAGCTCGCGGGCGACGATCTCGGCGGTGACGTCGGGAGGCACGCACACGACGATGAGTTGCGGGAGATCGCCCGGCTTTGCAGCGCGGCCGGCACCGTAGTCGATGGCGATGCGCAGGTTGGTCGGTGACGCGTCGGCGAGGATCGTCTCGATCTTGCGGTCCCGCAGGCCGAGGCCCACGCTGGTTCCGAGCAGACCGACGCCGACGATACGCACCGGACCGACGAGGCGGCTTTCAGCCATGGTTGTGTCCCCTACCATTGCTGCTGTTAGTTCGCGTCAGGGCGCGCACTCGGCGCCTGGCGGGACACGGTGAGCAGTTGGCCGAGTTCTTCGCGGGTGAGTTCGCGCACGGCGCCCTGCTGCAGGGTGCC
Source organism: Cryobacterium lyxosi (assembly GCF_004403345.1). Taxonomy (NCBI): domain Bacteria; kingdom Bacillati; phylum Actinomycetota; class Actinomycetes; order Micrococcales; family Microbacteriaceae; genus Cryobacterium; species Cryobacterium lyxosi. The sequence goes on along the minus strand of NZ_SOGT01000005.1, from coordinate 13,563 downwards.
CAGGTTCAGCGGCCCGAATTGGCGACGCACAAGGTCGACCACGGGGTGACCGACGGCGTCGAGCATCCGTCGCACGATGCGGTTGCGGCCGGAGTGCAAGGTGAGCTCGACCATGCTGAACCCGCCGCCGGGAGGGCTCGTGAGGATGCGTGCCTTGTCGGCGTGGATGGGGCCGTCGTCGAGTTCGATGCCGCTTTGCAGCTGGCCGATGGTCTGCGGCGAGACGCGCCCCTCGACCTTGGCGATGTAGGTCTTGGAGACGCCGAAGGAGGGATGGGCGAGCACGTGCGCGAGGTCACCGTCGTTGGTGAGAATGAGCAGGCCGCTGGTTTGGGCGTCGAGCCGGCCCACGTTGAACAGGCGTTCGTCGAACTGGTCGGTGAATTCGCGCAGGTCGGGTCGCCCGCTTTCATCCTGCATCGAGGAGACAACACCGACCGGCTTGTTGAGCATGAGGTAACGGCGGGTGGTGTCGAGCTGCACGGCCACGTTGTCGACGGCGACCTGGTCGGTTTCGGGATGCACGCGGCGGCCGAGCTCGGTGACGACCTTGCCGTTCACCCGCACCCGCCCGGAGGTGATGAGGTCTTCCGAGACGCGCCGACTGGCGACGCCGGCCGAGGCAAGTACCTTCTGCAGGCGCACACCGTCAGCTGCTGCCTCTGGATTGAAGTTGGGGTCGCGGGGCGCTGCGTCGCTGGGCGTGTTGTCCTGGGTCAAAGTAGATCCTCGAATCCGTCGGTGCCGTCGTCGAGTAACGGCGATAGGTGGGGTAACTCGGCGAGCGAGTTGATTCCGAGCTGGGTGAGCAGCAAGTCTGTGGTGGCGTAAGCGATCGCGCCGGTTTCACTGTCGGTGAAGGCCTCGGTGATGAGGCCGCGACCGAGCAGGGTGCGCACGACGGAGTCGACGCTGACGGCGCGAATGCTCGCGACCTGCCCACGACTGATCGGCTGCTTGTACGCGATCACGGCGAGGGTTTCGAGTGCTGCCTGGCTGAGCCGGCTGGGATTCTGGGTCAGCACGAAGTCGGTCACGAGCTCGTCGTGCGTGGCGCGCACGTAAATGCGCCAACCGCCGGCGACCTCGCGCAATTCAAAACCGCGGCGCACCGTGGAGGTACCGTCCGGTGCCGTGACTCCATCGAAATCGGCGACCAGCCGGGCAACGGATTGCGCCACCTCGGTAATCGGCCGCCCCACGGCGGTCGCGAGGTGCACCAGGCCCTGGGGCTCATCGGCGATCATGAAAACGGCTTCGAGCTGGCGGTCGAGGGCGTGGGATTCGCGCACAGCGAATGCTGCGGCATCCGTTTTCCCGGCGCGCGACCGGGTGTCGGTGGCCTGGTTCACCATATTGCCGACTTCAGTTGTCATAGTCGGCTCCAAGCGAGCCGAGATTTTCGTCAGACCATTCGCGCCCGTCGAGCGACGGGCTACTCCAGCGCAGAATGAGCTCGCCGAGGGGCTCGATTTGGTCAAAGGACAGGGCGCCGTGGCGATACAGCTCGAGCACCGCGAGAAAGCGGGCGATGATGACACCCTTCAGATCAACGCCAGCGGTGAGCGCCCGGAATGAAACCGGCTCCCCCGCCTGCAGCATGGCGACGACGTAGGCGGCCTGCTCGCGGATACTGACCAGCGGCGCGTGCAAGTGTTCCAGGCCTACAACGGGCAGCTCGCGCGGAGCGAGGGCAGCGGCGGCCAGCGCGGCGAAATCGGCGAGCGACAGCGTCCAGACCAGCTCCGGGGTCTTCTGACGGTACTTCTCCTCGAGCCGCACCGATCGCACGTGACGGCGGGTCTCAGTGTCGAGCTGGTCGGTGAACCAGGTCGCCGCTTCCTTGAAAGCGCGGTACTGCAGCAGGCGAGCGAACAGCAGGTCGCGGGCTTCGAGCAGGGCTAAGTCTTCGGCGTCGACGAGTTCACCCTGAGGCAGCAGGCCGGCCACCTTGAGGTCGAGAAGCGTCGCGGCAACGACCAGAAACTCGGTGGCCTGGTCGAGTTCCTCGGCCGCGTCGAGGCCGCGCAGGTAGGAGATGAACTCGTCGGTCACCCGGCTGAGCGAAATCTCGGTGATGTCGAGTTCGTGCCGGGTGATGAGTTTCAACAGCAGATCGAACGGGCCCTCAAAGTTGCCGAGGGCGACCGAAAACGCGGGCTTCTCGGCCGCGCTAGGCGACTGCGCCACGGTGGATCAGTTCGCGGGCCACCTGCAGGTAGGCCTTGGCGGCTGCGTGTTCGGGTGCGAAGTCGGTGATGGGTATCCCGGCCACGCTCGCGTCGGGAAATTTCACGGTGCGGCCGATGACGGTCTCCAGCACACTGTGGCCGAAGGCATCAACGACGCGCTCGAGGACTTCGCGGGAGTGCAGGGTGCGCGAGTCGTACATGGTGGCGAGAATGCCGTCGAGTTCGATGGCGGGGTTGAGCCTGTCGCGCACCTTATCGATGGTCTCGATGAGCAGGGCGACGCCGCGCAGGGCGAAGAATTCGCACTCGAGGGGAATCAGCACGCCGTGGCTGGCGGTGAGCGCGTTCACCGTGAGGATACCGAGCGAGGGCTGGCAGTCGATGAGGATGACGTCGTAGTCGCTCGAGATCTTACGCAGCACACGGGCCAGAATCTGCTCGCGGGCGACCTCGTTGACCAGGTGCACCTCGGCGGCGGAAAGGTCGATGTTGGCCGGGATGACATCGAGTCCCTCGACCGAGGTCGGCTGGATCGCGTCTTTGGGGTCGACCTTGCCGTCGAGCAGCAGGTCGTAGATAGTGGTGACGTCGTGGGTGGGCACGCCGAGGCCGGCTGAGAGTGCGCCCTGCGGGTCGAAGTCGATGGCGAGCACGCGACGCCCGTAGCTGGCCAGGGCCGCGCCGAGGTTGATGGTCGTCGTGGTCTTACCGACGCCACCTTTTTGGTTGCAAAGGGAGATGATGCGGGCGGGACCGTGGCCTTTGAGCGGCTCCGGATCGGCGAATTCGTGTTTTTCGCGTCCCGTCGGACCTACCGGAGTGTCGTCGAAACCGGGTAGCGAAATTCGCTCGCTCAACTTACGCGTCACTGGCCCGTCCTTGATTTGTCCTGCACCCATCACTTGCTTGATTGTAGCGAGTGGAACGACGCGTCGCCGCAAGGATCGCCGCGTGGCCCCGTCTCGGTGGCTCGGCCGGCAGCATCCGTCGCCGTTGTGGCGGGAGCGTGACCGCGACTATTTGAGCGATACGTTTCGAGACGCGAACCCGCCGAGGCTGCTTTTTACAAAGATGTTTCCCGGATTCACGGCCACGTTGCCGATCGTGGCGCAGTAGCGTCCGCCGCCCTGATTGATCAGGGTGCCGATCTGTACGTCGGTCGAAGTCTTGAACACGCGAGTGGAACCCTCGACCCGGAATCGGCCCGACGAGTCGGCGTTGCGGCTCGCGCTGGACAGATCACTGACGATACGCACCGGTTAGTGAATCTCGACGGGCACAGGGCACCGCCGGGACGCGACCACGCGTTGCGCACCGCGCTAACCGCGGGTAGCGTGACGGCACTGACAACTTTCACCGACCAGAGGACGAATCATGAGCATGAAGAAATCGGGCGGCCTGCGGACACTCGCGATAGTGGCGGCCGTCGCGGCTCTGACCGCGGCCAACACGGGTGTCGCCGTGGCCAGACCGGATGGCGGCCCCGCAATCCCGCTGAACAACGGTCAGGAAACGACTGGGGCAGACACTGGGGCGAGTGGTTTCTTTAGCTATGCCATCACCGGTGACCAGCTGTGCTACACCATGACGGCGCGAAACCTGTCAGTGCCGGCTGTGGCGGGCCACGTCCATCTGGCGCCTCGGACTGTCGCCGGCCCGGTGGTCATCCCCCTCATTGTCGGCTCCGGCACCAGCTGGACGGTGCAGAGTTGCGCAACCGCCGACCCCGCCCTGCTCCAAGCCATCAGCGCCAACCCCCGCGCGTACTACATCAACGTGCACACACCTACCTTCCCTGGCGGCGAAATTCGCGGCCAACTGAAGTAACCACGAGGTGACTAGCGCGCCCGCGGATGGGCGGTCGTGTACATGTCACGAAGGGTGTCGACGGTCACCAGCGTGTAGATCTGGGTGGTGGCGACCGAGGAATGGCCGAGCAGTTCCTGCACCACGCGTACATCGGCGCCACCGGCGAGCAGGTGCGTCGCGAACGAGTGGCGCAGGGTGTGCGGCGACACGGGCACGGTGAGCCCGGCACGCTCAGCGGCAGCACGAATGATCAGCCAGGCATTCTGCCGGCTCACTCTTTGTCCGCGCAGGCCGAGGAACAGCGCCGGTGTCGAGCGTCCACGCGCTGACAGTATCGGCCGGGCCCGCACGAGATAGTCAGAGACAGCGGCGCGCGCAAAACTGCCGACCGGCACGATGCGCTGTTTATCCCCCTTACCGGTGAGCCGCACCGAGTCGAACACCTCCACGAGCACGTCGTCGACATTGAGATTGACCACCTCGCTCACCCGGGCTCCGGTCGCGTAGAGCAGTTCGAGCAGGGCCTTATCGCGCAGGCGCTGAACGTCGTCACCGTCGGTCGCCGCCAGCAGCGCGCTGACCTGTTCGATTGAGATGGCCTTAGGCAGGCGCAGGGCGAGTTTAGGCGGTTTGGTGTCGTGCGCCACATCGGTTTCGACCACTCCCTCTTCGAGCAGAAAACGGTGGAACCCGCGCACGGTCGAGAGAACGCGGGCGATGGATGCCGCCGTCAAAGGGGCTTCCGGGCGCAGGCCGAGATGCTGCACAAACGACGAGATGTGGTGCCGAGTGACCACTTGCAGGTCGGTGATCGGCCTGGGTGGGCCGTCGGGAGAATCAACCGCCAGCCACGCCGTGTACAGCCCCAGGTCGCGGCGGTAAGCGGCGACGGTGTTCACGGCGAGGCCGCGTTCGACCGCCACGTGCCGCAGGTAGGAATCCACCGCCGTCTCGACGGTCGTCATGCTCAGGACGTGATGTGCAGGCTGCGCGAACCACTGCTGCGCGGATGCCGCGGCCACGGCGAATCCGCGGGTGCAAGCGCGCTCCAGCCGCGCGAACGAGCCACCTGAGCGGCCAGAATGCCCACCATCAGGATCGGGTTGGAGACGCGCCTGGCCAGCACGGCGTCGACGCATGCGTCGAGCGATACCCAGCGTGGTTCGATATCGGCTTCTTCGTGGGTGCGGTCGAATGCGGCAATCGCCGAGACGCCCCGAGCGAGATAGATCCGAATGGCTTCGTTGCTGCCCCCGGGCGTGGTGTAGAACTCGGTGAGCAACGCCCACTCGGTGGCGACGACATCCGCTTCTTCAGCCAGCTCGCGCTGGGCGCCGACGACGGCGTTCTCACCGGCAATGTCAAGCAGTCCGGCCGGTAGTTCCCAGCCGCGCAAGCCGGTCGGGTGCCGGTACTGCTTGATCAGCAGCACGCGGTCCTGCTCGTCGAGGGCCAGCACAGCGACCGCGCCGGGGTGGTCGATGTACTCGCGGGTGATGCTCGCTCCGTTGTAGTCGAACGAGTCGCGGCGCACGTTCCAGATGGCTCCGTCGTAGACCACGTCGCTCGCTGAGACCTGCACCGGCATGACGTCGTCCTGCAGCACGTCGTCCTTCAGCACGTCGTCCTGCAGCACGTCGTCCTTCAGCAAATCGTCAGGCACTGAGCTCTTCCTTCACCTCGAACAAGCGGCTGGCCTCCTGGCGGTCGAGCGCAGCCTTGATCAGACCGCGAAACAGCGGATGCGCGTGGTTCGGCCGTGACCGCAGCTCTGGGTGGGCTTGGGTTCCCACGTAGAACGGGTGCTCCTCGCGCTTGAGCTCGACGTACTCGACCAGGTGACGGTCAGGGCTGGTGCCGGAGAACCACAGGCCGGCCTGTGCGATCTGGTCGCGGAAGGCGTTGTTGACCTCATAGCGGTGACGGTGACGTTCGGACGCTTCGTTGGCGCCGTACAGCTCGGCGACCAGAGAGCCTTCAGCAAGGGTGGCCGGGTAGAGGCCAAGGCGCATAGTTCCGCCGAGGTCACCGCCGGCGATGATCTCCACCTGCTCTTCCATGGTCGCGATGACCGGAAACTCGGTGTCCGGGTCGAACTCGCTGGAGGAGGCTCCCGGCAGGTCGGCCTTGTTGCGGGCGTACTCGATGACCATGCACTGCAGGCCAAGACACAGGCCGAGCACGGGGATGCCGTTTTCCCGGGCGAACTTGAGGGCACCGAGCTTGCCCTCGATGCCGCGGATACCGAACCCCCCTGGCACGCAGATGCCATCGAGTTCGCCGAGCAGCCGCGCGGCTCCCTCGTCGGTTTCGCAATCGTCGGAGCCGATCCAGACGATTTTGACCTTGCTCTGGTTGGCGAATCCGCCAGCTCGCAGCGCCTCGGTGACCGAGAGGTAGGCATCCGGCAGGTCGATGTACTTGCCGACCAGGCCGATGGTGACCTCGTGCTTGGGGTGGCGCACGGCTTCGAGCAGGTTCTTCCAGCCGGTCCAGTCCACAACGTCGGCGGTGAGGCCGAGGGCGTTGACGATGTACTTATCGAGGCCCTGGTCGTGCAGCATGGTGGGGATCTCGTAGATCGAGGCGACGTCGACGGCGTTGACCACGGCATCCTCGTCGACGTCGCACATGAGCGCGATTTTGCGCTTGTTCGACTCGGAGACGGGCCGGTCGCTGCGCAGCACGAGGGCGTCGGGCTGGATTCCGATGGATCGCAGGGTGGCGACGGAATGTTGAGTGGGCTTGGTCTTCTGCTCGCCGGCAGCGCCGAGGAACGGCACGAGCGAGACGTGCACGAAGAACACGTTGCCGCGACCGAGTTCGTGGCGCACCTGGCGGGCGGCCTCGAGGAATGGCTGGGATTCGATGTCACCGACCGTGCCGCCGACCTCGGTGATGATCACGTCGGGGCGCACATCGTCGCTGGCCTGCAGGCGCATGCGCCGCTTGATCTCATCGGTGATATGTGGAATGACCTGCACCGTGTCGCCGAGGTACTCGCCACGGCGTTCCTTGGCGATGACCTGCGAGTAGATCTGCCCGGTCGTCACATTGGCCGACTGGCCCAGGTTGATGTCGAGAAAACGTTCGTAGTGCCCGATGTCGAGGTCGGTTTCGGCGCCGTCATCGGTGACGAAGACCTCACCGTGCTGGAACGGATTCATCGTTCCCGGGTCGACGTTGAGGTAGGGGTCGAGCTTTTGCATGACGACGCGCAGGCCGCGTGCCGTAAGCAGGTTACCGAGGCTGGCCGCCGTCAAGCCCTTACCGAGCGAGGAGACCACACCCCCGGTCACGAAGATGTGCTTCACGGTGCCGTCTGAATTGCCCGGGCCGCCTATGCGCGTGTTGTCTGAACCGCGTGTAATTATATTTTCCACCACGGGCTTCAATGCTATCACCTGATTTTGATCGCTTATCTGTCAGAGGTGCGGGAGCCGGACTGCGCAAGGTCGAGCAGTTCCCTGGCATGTTCAAGACCGCTCTTCGAGTCGGGCAGGCCAGAAAGCAGGCGGGCCATTTCGGCGGCACGGTCGTCGCCGCGCAGCTGACGCACGCTCGATGCGGTGACGGATCCATCGCTGTCTTTGACGACGCTGAGGTGGTTGCCGGCAAACGCGGCGACCTGAGCGAGATGGGTGACCACGATTACCTGCGCGGTTTCGGCGAGTCGCGCGAGTCGCCGACCGATTTCGATCGCGGCGGCTCCGCCCACACCGGCATCGATCTCATCGAAGACAAAGGTAGGTACCGGGTCGGTCGCGTTGATGACGACCTCGATGGCAAGCATCACCCGAGAGAGTTCACCACCGGATGCCCCGCGCGCCAACGCCCGCGGCTCAGCGCCAGCGTGCGGCTGTAACAGCAGGCGCACGAGGTCGATACCAGTGACGGTGCATTCCAGACCGGCTTCAACCTCCACGAGCAGCACGGCGTCCGGCATCGCCAGCGCGCCGAGCTCGGCGGTCACCCGAATTCCGAGTTGCACCGCGGCTGCCTGGCGCAACGTTGTCAGGGCAGCGGCGAGATGGGTGACGAGCTTTCGGTCGGCATCCGCTTCGGCGCTGAGCTGCCCGATGCGGTCAGAGTCGGAATCAAGCTCGAGCAGCCGGGCACTGCCGGTATCGAGGAATCCAATGGCTTCCTCGAGGCCGCCCGGGTATTTACGGGCGAGAATGCCGAGTATGGCCCGCCTCTCCTGCACGATTTCGAGTTCGCGGGCGCCATCGGCGTCGAGGCCGGCGAGGTAGCTCGAGAGCTCGGCAGCGATGTCGGCAACGACGAAACCAGCGTTGGCGATGGCGGTCACGAGCGGCGGCAGGGCCACGTCGTGGGCGGCGACCCGGTCAAGGGCGCGCCGGGCGGCTTCGAGCAGGGCGACGACGTCGGGCGCGTCGTCGGGGTTGTCTTCGGCGGAGACGAACTGGCGGGCCTGCTCTCCGGCCAGGCGGAGTTCTTCGAGGTTGCCGAGGCGTTCGGCGCGTTCACCCAACTCGGCGTCCTCGCCGGGTTGCGGGGCAACCGTTTCAATCTCGGTCAGCGCGGCGCGCAGTTCGTCGGCCTCGCGGGCTCGCAAATCTCGTTCGGTGACGAGCCGGTCGAGATCGACCTGGTTGGCCTGCCAGCGGTGGAAGGCATGCTGGTAGTCGCCGAGCACTGCGGCGAGTTCGGGGCCGGCGAAACGGTCGAGGGCGTCACGCTGGGCGGCGGCGGAGCGCAGGCGCACCTGGTCGCTCTGGCCGTGCACGACGACGAGATCGTTGCGCAGGTCACCGAGCACGCTCGCCGGAGCGCCACGTCCGCCGACCATCGCGCGGCTGCGTCCCTCACTCGAGACGGAGCGTCCAAGGATGAGTTCGGGTCCATCGAGGTCTCCCCCAGCGTCACGGACCCGGTCGGCGACCGCGCTGGTGGGGTCGATGACCCAGCGACCCTGTACAAAACTCTGCGGCTGGCCCTGACGCACGGTTCCGGCATCCGCGCGATCGCCGAGCAGCAGTCCGAGCGCGGTGACCACCATGGTTTTGCCAGCACCGGTTTCTCCGGTCACGGCGGTGAAACCGGGGCCGAGCGGCAGCGTCGCCTCGGCGATGACGCCGAGGTCGCGAATGAACAGCTCGTCGATCACTCGCGGCCGACCGGACCGCGCCAGCCAGTGACCGGCAGGTTGAATTTGTTGACCAGGCGGTCGGTGAAGGGGCCGATGTGCAGGCGGGCCAGGCGCACGGGAACATCCGAGCGGCGGACGATCACACGGGCGCGGCTGGGAAGATCCTGGGTACGGCGACCGTCGGCGCAGAGCACTGCGCGGGCACCGGTGCGCGACAGCACCTCGACGGCCAGTGACGACTCCGGCCCGACCACGAGCGGCCTCGCGAACAGTGCGTGCGCGCTGAGCGGAACCAGCAACAGCGCTTCAACGCCGGGCCAGACGACGGGGCCGCCGGCCGAGAACGAGTACGCGGTCGAGCCGGTCGGGGTGGAGAGCACGACGCCGTCGCAGCCGAAGGATGACAGCGGGCGTCCGTCGACCTCGACGACGACCTCAATCATGCGTTCGCGACTGGCTTTTTCGACAGTGACCTCGTTCAGCGCCCAGGTTTCGTAAACGACCTCGTCAGCCACCTTGACCCGCACCGACAGGGCAAGCCGTTCCTCGACCTCGTAGTCGCCCTTGAGCGCGCGGCGCACGGCCTCGCCGAGGTCGTCCCGCTCGCTTTCGGCGAGAAAACCGACGTGACCGAGATTGATGCCAAGCAGCGGTGCCGAGCATCCACGCACGAGTTCAGCCGAGCGCAAAATGGTACCGTCTCCGCCGAGCACGATGACAAGTTCAAGGTCGGACGTTCGCACCGTGTCACCGAGAATCGCGATATGACCGTTCAGCTCCGGGCAGGCGGCCAGAAGGTCAGCGCGTTCGTCCATGGCGAGCACCGGCACCGCCCCGGAGGCCAGAAGCTGCTTACACACCGTCGAGGCGGCTTCAACGGAGTCAGCGCGGCCGGTATGGGCGACGATGAGAAAATATCGCGGGGTGTCGCTCAACTCCTCACGCTCCAACCAGTGCTTCGATTCGGTCCATCCATTCTGTCGGATTCGTGCCGGTCGTGGCGCTCATCCAGCACAGATACTCGTGGTTTCCGGCCGCCCCAATGATGGGCGAGGCGATGACTCCACAGGTTCTCAGGCCGAGGTCCCAGCCGGCCCAGAGTACACCGGCCACGGAGTCGCTTCGGAGGCCCCTGTCGTGCACGATGCCCTCACGGATACCGCCGCGGCCTACCTCAAACTGCGGTTTGATCAGTAGCACGAAGTCGGCGCCCGCCGCGGCTGTGGCCACAAGAGCCGGCAACACGGTGGTGAGCGAGATGAACGACAGATCGGCCACGACGAGGTCGGGTCGGGTGTCGATTCCGGATGCCCCGGCGAGGGTTTCCGGGGTTGCATAGCGGATGTTGTACCCCTCGACCAGCTTCAGCCGCGGCTCGGTCTTCAGTTGCGCAGCAAGCTGGCCGTGGCCGACATCGGCGGCAATGACCGAGGCGGCGCCACGTTCGAGCAGTACCTGGCTGAAACCGCCGGTACTCGCCCCCGCGTCGAGCGCTGTACGGCCGGTGACGGTGAGGTTGAAGGCATCGAGTGCAGCGTTGAGTTTGTGGGCACCCCGGCTGACGTAGTGGTCGGTCGCGGCCACTTCGAGAACCGAGTCCGCCGAGACTTTTGTGCTGGCCTTCACGACGGGGACACCGTTCACCGTGACGAGGCCGTCGGCGATAAGTTTGGCCGCTACGGTTCGGGAGCGAACCAGCCCACGATCGGCCAGGGCGGCGTCCAGGCGGGAGTCGGGCATCCGTTCTGGAAGCCCGTCACGCGGGTCGGCGTAATTCAGTTCAAATTCAGCGTGGTGCTCAGGCATGGGTGTGTCTGTTTCATGATCGTGGGGGGCATCAGCGCCGGTCATGCCCGGCCCGCCAGGTCGGTATCAGCGTCTTCGAGTTCTTTGCGCAGCTGCTCGTGTAGCGCACTGAACGCTTCGGCGCGCTGCGCGAGCGGCCGGGCCTCGATGCCAGCCAGCTGCGGCGCGAGATCGACCACTTCTTCTTCGGGCATGACGGGCTCGGGGTTCACAGTGTCTAGGCTACTGCGCGAGATACAGTCGCTCCGGAACGTTGAGCCCGTAGATCGCGCGTCCGGATCGGTAGATCGCGGCGCACGCGGCGCGCAGCAGGTCGATTCCGCCGTCGCCCTCCTTGACGATTTGCACGTCGTTGCCGTTGATGCGCACGCGTGCTCCATTAACCGTGGCGGTCGAGCCGTCCTTGGAGAACACCGTCTCGGGGTACGGCTCGTGCAGCTGTTGCAGGTTTTCAATGATGAACGTCGGCCGGGAGTCTTTGTCGGCGGCGAGGGCCTGTTTGGCCCGGTCGATGCCGGTGAGCACGAGCACGGCGGGGATTCCGGCCCGATTGGCGCCCAGAATATCGGTGTCGAGTCGGTCACCGATGAAGAGCGCATTCTGCGCACCGAAGCGCCGCGTGGCCTCCAGAAAGATGGCCGTTTCGGGTTTGCCAGCCACGAGTGGAAGTCGACCAACGGCCGTGTGCACGGCGGAGACGAGAGTGCCGTTGCCGGGGGCGATACCGCGGGCGACCGGAATGGTCCAGTCGGTGTTGGTGGCGATCCACGGAATGCCCGTGCCCACTCCGTCGGCGTTGAGCGCGAACGCCGCCTCGGCGAGATGCACCCAGCCGAGCTCTGGCGAGAAGCCCTGAATCACGGCGGCGGGCTTGTCGTCTGCCGATCGGGTCACGACGAACCCGGCCTTGAGGACCTCGTCGACGAGCCCGTCGCCACCAATGACGAGGATGCTCGCGCCGGGTTCCACCTGCTCTGCCAGTAACCGCACCGCAGCCTGGGGTGAGGTGACAACATCCGCTGCCGCCACGCTCAACCCGAGCTGGGTGAGGTGGTCCGCGACCGACTGGTCGGTGCGCGCAGCATTATTGGTGATGTAGCCCACACGGATGGTCTCGGCGGCACGGTTCAGGCTCTCGACGGCAAAGGGAATCGCCGCCGGGCCGGTGTACACCACACCGTCAAGGTCTGCCAGAAGTACGTCGACACCGGCCAGCGGTGTTGCCAATTCAGGCTTTCGGCGATGTAACATCCGGCTCCGTCTCGTCATCAGTTTCAGCCGTGTCCGCAGCTTCAGCAACGGCGTTGTCGTCGACGTCGACGACGACGTCAACGTCCTCAGCGTGGTCATCGTCGGCGTTATTTTCTTCCTCAGCGACGAAGGACGCGAGGGCGTCGTCTTCGTCTTCTTCCATCTCTTCGATCTCGATGGTCTCGTCATCGTCACCGGAGGCTCCGAGGGCGGCATCGGCGCGCGAAGCCCGTTCGAGCCACTCGTCGGCTTCGTTCTCCCTGCCGAGCTCGGTCAGCACTTCCGCGTAGGCGGCGAACAGCTCGGGGCTGTAGGAGAAGGCCGTGTTGGGATTGAGCTGCGGAATTTCGAGTTCGACGAGTGCGGCATCTGTTTCGCCGAGGTCGAGGCGTGCACCGGACATGGCGATGGCCAGGCCCACCTGGACAGATGGCGACAAAGTGGCACGGTCGACCGAACGACCCAGCTCGAGGGCACGGTCGGGACGACCGACGCCACGTTCACTGTCGACCATAAGGGGGAGCTGATCGTTGGAGCCCGAAATGCGACGGTAGGTGCGCAGCTCGCGCAGGGCCAGGGCAAAATCGCCCGTGGCATACGCGGTGATCGCCAGGCTTTCGCGCACCACACCGATGCGACCAGCCCGACGGGCAGCGCTCATCACGTGCAGGTGGGCGAGTTGGGGGTCTTCGTCGATGACGCGTGCGGCCATGGCCAGGTGACGCCCGACGGTCTCGGCATTCTCCTTCGTCAGGGTTTTGAGCTCGTTACGGGCAATGCGGTCCAGGTCGTTAGCCGAGATGTCGTCGGGAAGTTCCGGGTCGTCGTGGCGCGGACGCACCGAACGCAGCTCACGCTGCATGCGCTGCTCCTCGGTCATCTCCTCTTCGACGACGCGGGCATCGCGGTCGTTACGCGCCGGCGCACCGTCGCGAGTCCACAGTTTCTTGCCGGCATCGACACGCGGGGCGCCGGCACGGTTCGGCGAACCGCCGCGCTGGGTCCACGGCTTGCTGTCACTGTCCGAGCGCGGACGGTCGCTGCTGGGTCGTTCCGAGTTCCCGCGGTACGGAGCGCGGTCGCTACCACCGGACGGACGATCCGAGTTGCCACGGTACGGAGGACGCTCACCCTGCGAGGGACGATCCGAATTGCCGCGGTACGGCGGACGCTCGCTACCGCCGGAAGGGCGGTCGGAGTTACCCCGGTACGGAGGACGCTCACCCTGCGAGGGACGGTCAGAGTTGCCGCGGTACGGCGGACGCTCGCTACCGCCGGAAGGGCGATCCGAGTTGCCACGGTACGGAGGACGCTCACCCTGCGAGGGACGATCCGAATTGCCGCGGTACGGCGGACGCTCGCTACCGCCGGAAGGGCGGTCGGAGTTACCCC